>DATLZJ010000227.1:0-6143 GCA_035574055.1 Caldilineaceae bacterium | reverse complement strand
GACCTTCAGCCGGGGCAGCATCTCCCGCGTCCACACCTGGGCGCCTCTGGATATGGCTTTGTTTCAGGTGGATGTGAATGTGACCGGCGGCCAGCGGGGCAGTGTGCTGGTCAGCGAGCGCGGCGAGGTGGTCGGGATCATGACCCTCCCGTTGCCCAATGCGCAGGCCGCGCTGGTCGCCTCGGCCGCCGATCTGGCCCCGCGGCTGACCGCGCTCCTGAGCCAAGCGGGCGTTGCCCTGAGCGACCGCCGCCCGCTGGAGAGCAGCGCCCAGACCGAACACATGGGGCTGTTGGACGGCAACCTCGAAGCCGATCTCTATCTGCTTGCCGTGGAGCCAGGGACCGATGTGCGGCTTGAGGTCGAGGGCATAGGCCGGCCTACGCTGGAGGTTGTGGATCGAACGGGCATGGCGGTCGCCGTTTCTGAAGCGGTCGCCGCGTCTGAGGCCGAAGGCGACCGCCGCCAGGTCGCCGCCTTTTCTGCCCCGCCGGGGGCCGGTCTCTACCTGGTGCGCGTGACCCAGCTTTCGCTCTTTCGCAACCACTATACCCTGCGTAGCGACCACCCCCTATATGCCTATGAGGACCCGGACGGCGGGGCGCTGACCCTCGGCGAGACGCGCCTGGCCGCGCTGGACGCGCCGGGCGATTGGGATACCTACGCGATCGAGCTGAAGCGAGGGGACAAGGTGGCGGTTGAAGTGGATGCATTGGCGCTGGACCCGGTCATCAATCTCCTTTATCGCGGCCCGGCGCGTGAAGACCTGGTGGTGGACGGCGGCAGCGGGTTCGCCGGCCTCGCCGGTGAAGCGCCCCGCCTGGTCTATGAAGCGCCCGCCGACGCCGCCTATACGCTGGTGGTGCGCGACGCCAGCGGCGGCAACATCGGCGGCTACTTGATCACCGTGCGCGCCGCCGAGGCCGGTGAGGCGCCAACCGAGCCAGCCAGCAGCCGAACCTTCTACTTCTCTCCCTTTGGCCGGCTGGAACAATACACCAGCGAGCGCAACGACTTTTCCTTCAAATACCCGGCCTACTGGTCCAGTGTCGAATGCCCGGACGGCGCAACCGCCTGCTTCCAGGGCGGCGAGGAGGCGCTGCTCCTGATCGCCGAAGAGGAGACCGGCCGCTTCGGCCTGCCGGATATGAGCCAGGAAGCCTATGTGGACCTGGTGGCGGAGCTGATGGCCGAGCAACTCCCTGATAGCCAAATGGTGAGCCAGGGCGTGATCGTCACGCCCCAAGGGCTAGAGGGGGAGACGCTGGTCTTTAGCGGCGATAACGGTCGCTTCACCGTCAGCCGCTTTATCTACGTCAACGACGAGGGAGTGGCCTTCAACGCCACCTATTTTGTGCCGACGGAAGTCTATGCGGAGCTGAGACCCGCCCTCTCGTACACCTACTCGACCTTCCGAAGCTGGAGCCATATCGAGCGGACGGAGGACCCCGTCTACCACATGGACGAGGGCGCGGCCTATTACGCACAGCAGGAGTATGAGCAGGCCGAAGAGGCGCTCTCTAGGGCCATTGAGCTGGACCCGGAGCTGGCCGACGCCTATGCCCTGCGCGCCAATGTCTATTCGCTGATGGGCGAGCCGGCGCTGGCGGTTGCCGATCTGGAGACGGCCATCGCCCTTGCCGAGCGGGATAGCTACTACGCTTCATTGGCGAATGTCCATTGGACCAACGGCGCGAATGACCTGGCGCTGGAGGCCATCAACCGCGCGATTGAGCTGGAGCCGGAGGCAGAGACCCACTACAACACCCGCGCCCTGATCTATGCCACCCTGGGCGAGCTGGAGGCCGCCTTGGCGGACATAGAGCGCCATGCCGAGCTGGTGGACGGCGAGCTGGAAGCCTATGCGCTCGACACCCGCGCCTACATCTATCTAAAGATGGAGTCCTATGAGGAGGCGCTTGCCGACTATGAAGCGGCGCTGGGCCAAGATTTTCAGGTCGCCCACACCTTGCTAGGCGCAGGCATCGTCTATGCCCGTCTGGACCGGATGGAGCAGGCGCTGCCGCTCTTGGCGTATGGGATGGAGCGAGCGGAGGAGGAGCAGACCGACCCGCAGTTGGCCGAGCTGCTCGGCTGGGCCGAGGCGCTGATCGAGGCCGCGCCGGGCGAGGAAAACCAATAGGCGGAGCAGGCCCAGACCATCATCCACCTGCGTCGCCGTTCTCCGGCGGCGCGGTCTCGGCGTCGGAAGCGTAGGCCAGCGCCAGGCCCTCCTTGCTGATCCGGCGATAGAGCGTCATCAGCCGGTCATAGGTCTCGTTGCTGGCTGCGCCCATCGGCGGTGGGCCAAGCCGGCGCAGCAAAACCAGCTCCAGCGACGGCAGCACAATGTGGGGCCGGAAGGTAGCTACGGTCTTGCTGCTGCCCCAAAAGCCCTCGATCTGTTGGTCCAGCGGCGGAATCTCCACATCGCTGGAGGAGACCGAGGCGGCGCGGTAGAAGCCGCCCTCCGCCTGGCGGGGACCGGCGGGTTTGGCCGCTGCGGCGGCAGCATCGCTGCTGCGGGCGCGCAGGGTGCGCAGGCTGCGCAGCACGCTCTGCTGGTCGCGCCCTCGCAGCCGAAAGAGCAGCCAAGGGTCATCGGCTAACATCTCACCCAACGCCAGAAAGATGGCGCTCAGATGCTCACAGGGCCGATGCTCCCCGAGCGCGCCCGCCCCCTCACAGGTGCAGTGATAGTCCAGTTCATCCAGGCTGGCCGGCAACAAACGCGCGCCCGCGGCCATCACCGTGCGCTCCAGCTCCGGCGGGAGGTCTCCCGCCAGGAGTTGGGCAGCGAAGAGCGCCTGGCTGCCCAGCGCATCAATCACCCGCTGCCATTGCTCGTTGCTCCAGACGGCGAAACGGATCTCCACATCACAGGCGGCGCCGGCGCGGTCTTGGACCGTCGCCGTCACCAGGCCCGGCGTCACCTCCAGCCGGCGGACGCGTGCGCCGGCGCCACTGGCGCGGCGCACGCCGCCGTCCAGCCCGACCATGCGCAGCCAGGCGCGCCACTGGCGCGACCAGCCTTGACCATCCGAGCGTTGAGGCGGCGTGCTTGTCGAACTCATTACCCTATCCGATCTACTCATCCTCAACAGCGCTACTCATCCTCAATAGCATCATAGCGCAGCATCAACAGATCGCGCAGTTGGTCGGTATCCAGCTCGGTGAGCCACTCTTCGCCGCTGCCCACAATAGACTGGGCCAGCGCCTGCTTGCTTTCGATCAGGTCGTTGATGCGCTCTTCGAGCGTGCCCGCCACAACAAACTTGTGAACCTGTACATTGCGCTGCTGGCCGATACGAAAGGCGCGGTCGGTGGCCTGGTTCTCCACTGCCGGATTCCACCAACGGTCATAGTGAAAGACATGATTGGCCTTGGTCAGGTTCAGCCCTGAACCGCCGGCGCGCAGGCTGAGCACGAAGACCGGCGGGCCGTCATCACTCTGAAAGGCTTGCACCATCTTATCACGCTGGGCGGCAGGGGTGCTCCCGTGCAGGAAGATGGTCTCCACGCCCAAGGTCTCGGCCAAATAGCGTTGGAGCAGATGGCCCATTTCCACAAACTGGGTGAAGATGAGCGCGCGGTCTCCGACCGAAAGCGCCTCCTCCAACATCTCGCCCAGGCGGTTGAGCTTGCCGCTGCGACCGGGGAGCGGGCCTTCCTCCTTGAGGAAGTGGGCCGGATGGTTGGTGATCTGTTTGAGCTTGGTGAGCAGAGCCAGCACCAGCCCGCGGCGCTGGATGCCATCGGTGCGGTGTAGCTCGGCCAGCGACTCCTGAACCACCGTCTCATAGAGCCGCGCCTGCTCGCGCGTCAACGAGCAGTAGACCACCATCTCGTTCTTTTCGGGCAGGTCCGAGATAATGAATGGGTCAGACTTGAGGCGGCGCAGCAAGAAGGGCTGCACCAGCCGGCGCAGCTCGTCGGTGCGCTCGCCGTCGTTGTACCGCTCGATGGGCACGATGTAACGCTGGCGGAAGCTCTCCTGTCGCCCCAGGTAGCCGGGGTTGAGGAACTCCATGATGCTCCACAGCTCCGACAGACGGTTCTCCACCGGCGTGCCGGTGAGGGCGATGCGGTTATCGGCTTGCAACCGGCGGACGGCCTGCGTCTGCTTGGCGCTGGGCGTCTTGATGTTCTGCGCCTCGTCCAGGATCAGGTCGCTCCAGACAAACTCCTTGAGCAGCTCGATATCGCGGCGGGCAGTGCCGTAACTGGTGATGATCAGGTCGTGGGTCTTGGCCGCCTCGACAAAGGCCGCGCCGCTGAGCCGGTTGTTGCCGTGATGCACCAGCGCGCGCAGGCTCGGGGCAAAGCGCTCGACTTCATGACGCCAGTTGGCGACGACGCTGGTCGGGCAGATGAGCAAGGCCGGCGGCACGCGCCCCGCGCCGTTTTGACCTGCATGATTTTGACCGGCATCAGATTGCTCTGCGCCGTTGGCCGGCGCCGCCTGCTCCCGCACATGGAGGAGGAGGGCAATGGCCTGGACCGTCTTGCCCAAGCCCATATCGTCGGCCAGGCAGGCGCCCAACCCCAGATAGCGAAGATGGGCAAGCCAGCCGACGCCCCGGCGCTGGTAGGGGCGCAGCTCGCCCACAAAGCCGGGCGGTTCGCTGATCGACAGCAGCGGCTGCTGGCTGCGCAGCCGCTCCAGCGCGATCTCCAGCCAGCCGCTAACGACCACCGTATCCAACGGTAGCACATCGGCAGCGTCGCCTGGCGGCGCAATCTCGACAGGCAGGGTAGCGCCATCGCCAGGAGGCGCCATCGCCGGCTTCAGCTCGGCGACCGGCTCGCCCAGGTGCTCTTGAGCAACGCGGATGGCCTGGAGCAAGGTGGTGGAGCCGCTCGCCTGGCGACCGGTCAGAAAGCGTTTGGCGGCCTCGACCTGCTGCGGTTCCAGCTCGACCCAACGACCGCCCAAGCGCAGGAGGGGCGTGCGCATGGCCGTGAGCTGATCGAATTCCACCTCCGAGAGGGACTCGCCGCCCAGGACCAGCTCCCAGGAGTAGTGGATGAGGCTATTGAGGCCCAACCGGGAGCTGCGCGGCTTCTCGCCATTCTCCGGCAGGAGCAGCTCCGGCCCAAGGTCGTCGCTGGCGAGCCGCAGCCGCAGCCCTAGCCTCATGCGGCGGCTGTCGTTCCACCAGTCGGGCAGCACCAGCCCAAAGCCGCTGCTCTCCAGGAGGGGGCCAACCTCGCGCATAAAGTGATAGGCTTCCTCGGTGGAGAGCAGGCTCAACTCCGGCCGCGGGTTGCGCAGGCTGCGCTCGATGGGCGGAAAGAAGCGGCTGGCGACGCCCAGGCCGGCCAGCAACCGTTCCTGTGGTTGATCCACATGGCGGCTGCCGGCCCGCACCGCGTTGTTAGGCGCGTGCCAGATCTCCCGCGCCGAGACCATCAGGTTGGGGTTGTCCCTGGCCTGGAGATAATAATGGAGTTTCCACGTCAAATGCTGGACGGCCGCGCCCTCGCCGTTGACCGCGGCAAGGTCCGGCTCTTCCAGCACAAAGCAGATGCGGAAGTTGGCGTCGCGCACCACAAAGAGCGGTTCGGTCCACTGCTGCCACTCCTGGTACAGCTCGTGGGCCGGCTGGGGCGGCAAGTTGAGCGTGGGCCGGGGCGCCAGCAGGTGTTGGAGCCAGTGGAGCGCAGGCGCGTCGCTCGTCTCTGGAGCCAGGTCGCAGCCCCAGGTCCGCACCGCGGCGTCCACCAAGGTTGCTACAAAATGCTCGGTCAGCGCGGCAGGCGCGGGCGCGTCGGCGGGCGACGCCAGGTTGTAGGCGCGGCAGACGGGCGGCATGGTCCGCACCAAATGCTCGCGACGCTGCTCGACGCGCGGGTCCAACAAGATTGGCTGCCAGACGGCGTCGAGCCGGCCCGACGGGTCGGCGCGCAGGCTGGGCAGGTAGTGTTGGCCGACCAGAAGCTCAAGGGCGAACTTGGCCGCGTTGCTCCAAAAGACCAGGTCGTTGCCCGGTCGAAAGCGGGAGAGCGCGCCGCGTCCGGCGGCATTGCTCAGATGGCTTAGAAAGAGGAGCGCGTCCAACGGGCGCACGGTCAAGCCCGTGACCTGCCAGGGCATGAGCGCCGGCTTGTCCGTGCGTTCCGGGGAGGCCGGCGGGCGAGAG
>DATLZJ010000226.1:0-4744 GCA_035574055.1 Caldilineaceae bacterium | reverse complement strand
GTTGAGCGGCATCGGCTGCAGCAGCAAGACGCCCGCCTACTTCTTGGGCTATAGCCACGGCTTCAACGCCGTCCATGGCCGGATGCCTTCCGTAGCGACCGGCGCGCTGGTCGCCAACCGCACGCTCACGGCCATCGGCGTCAGCGGCGACGGCGACACCGCCTCCATCGGCATCGGCCAATTCAAGCACGCCATGCGCCGCAATATTCCCCTGGTCTATATTGTCGAGAACAACGGCGTCTATGGGCTGACCAAAGGCCAGTTCAGCGCCACCTCCGACAAGGGCCAGCAGCTCAAGTACGCCGGCGTCAACGAATTGCCGCCGCTGGACATCTGCATCGAGGCGTTGGCGGCCAATGCCACCTTTGTCGCCCGCAGCTTTGCCGGCGACGCCAAACAAGTCGAGACTTTGCTCAAGGCCGCACTCAACCACCGGGGCATTGCCGTGCTCGATATCATCAGCCCCTGTGTCACCTTCAACAACCACGACACCTCGACCAAGAGCTACACCTGGGGCAAAGAACACCAGATTACGCTCCAAGAGCTGGACTTCGTGCCGCGCGAGGAGGAGATCGAGATTGACGAGTACGACGATGAGCTGGAGGTGCAACTACACGACGGCTCGTGGATCGTCCTCAAGAAGGTCGGGGAAGACTACGACCCCACCGACAAGAACATGGCCTATAAAGTGCTGGAGGATGCCCGCCAGCAACAGAAGCTGCTGACCGGTCTCTTCTACATCAACGAGGACCAGCCGGACATGACCGAGCTGCTTAACCTGGTGGATACGCCGCTCTCGATGTTGCCGGAGTCCCGCCTGCGCCCCAGCCGCGAGTCACTGGCGCAGATCATGGCGAGCTTGTAGGAACAACAGACTTGTAGGAACAACAGATACGTTGCCCTGGATAGCGATCCGGGGATGATCGAGGGAGACCTGCTGCGGCGGACGAACTGCATATGCTCGTCTACCGCAGCAGGTTTCTTTAACGCTAGCGGAAGATGCCAAGCGGCAGATAAGCCGAGACGATCCAGTTGGGCGCGTCCACGATCTCGCTGATCTTGAGGTCCACCGCCGCGCCACAGAGGCAGAAAGCCTGCTCCGGCGTCAGCCCATACTCCTTCCCCAGATGCTCGATCATATAGCGGATCGCCTGCTGCGCGTCGGCGAAAAGGTCCGGGCCATGGGCGGTAGTGACATAGTAGCCGCCGGTGTCGGCGACGGTCAGCTTTTTGCCTGCCGGCGTCGTGAAGCGCAGCTCCGGCAGATTGGCCCCCTTCAACACGTCAAAGCGCAACGTCACGCGCATCGGCGTCTCAATGCCGGTGCCGTTGACCTCGCCATCGCCTTGCGCGGCGTGGCAATCGCCGCAGGAAAAGAGCGCGCCGGGCGCCCACACGGGAAAGTAGACCCGCGACCCCGGCGTCAAATGGCGAATGTCGAGATTGCCGCCGTTGGCGCGCGGCGGAATGGTGTTGAGCCGGCCTGCCTCGCGCGGGGCAACGCCCATCACCCCACAGAAGGGTTCATAGGGGATATGAATCTCGGGGCTGAACTCGCACCATTCGCCCTCCAGCCGGTAGTGGTGCAAGTAGGGTGTCTTCATGTCGTCGGGCAGCAGGCCAAAGCCTGGGATCACGGCGTTCCATCCCCATCCTTTATGCTCCAGGCTCACCACCTCCACGACCAGGGCGTCGCCCGGCTCTGCGCCGTCAACGTAGACCGGGCCGGTCAGCGGGTGGATCGGGTCAAAGCTTAGATTGACGACGGCCTCCACGGTGGAATCCGGCGTGATCTGGTTGGCCGATGCCTCCAGGGTCTCAAAGACCACCGTATCTCCCGGCGCGATGCGCACGCGCGGGGGCAGGCTGTTGTCCCAAAAGGCGTGAGGTTGGGTATCGTCCAGATGGTAAGTTGCCATGGCATGATTCCTTTCGGACTCGCGGCGGCGGGTTAGTATTGGGAACGGGTGTAACGAATGCGCGGGTCAACCAGACTTTGAGCCACGTCAATGAAGATACCACTGATGACGACGACGCAAGCCGTGAAGATCACGGTGCCCAGGATCAGCGGCACGTCCACGGTCTCGATGGCCTCCACGGCCAGCCGCCCCACGCCCGGCCAGTTGAAGATGCGCTCGACCAGAACGACGCCGCCGATGAACCAGGGAATGTCCATGCCGGCCATGGTGATGATTGGGTTGAGCGCATTGGGCAGCACATGCCGCCCGACGACGCGCAGCCGAGCCAGCCCTTTGGCATGGGCCGTGCGCACATAGTCGTTGCTCAACACATCGAGCATACTGGAGCGCATCATGCGGGCATACCAGGCGGCTCCGCCTAATCCCGCGGCGATGGCCGGCAGGACAATGCTGGACGGGCCGCTTGCGCCGCCCAGTGGAAAGAGCGGCAGCCGGTAGCCGAACCAGTAGAGCAGCATCAGCCCCAGCCAGAACGAGGGCACGGAGACCCCCAGCAGGGCGACCAACATCCCCAGCCGGTCCGGCCAGCGACCGTGCGCCAGCGCCGAGATAATCCCCACCGGCAGCCCGATGAGCAGCTCGACAAAGATGCCGGCGGCGATCAGGGCTAGGGTATAGGGGATACGACCGGCGATCAGCTCCAGCACCGGCGCTTGCTTGCGGTAGGAAAACCCCAAATCGCCCTGGAGCATCCGTCCTAAGTAGGTCGTATATTGAACCCAGAAGGGATCGTCCAGGCCCAGCTCCTGGCGAATGCGGGCGACGGTTTCCGCCGTAGCGCTTGGCCCGGCGTACATGCGCGCCGGGTCCGCAGGCAGGTAGTAGATCAGCAGAAAGGTGATGATCGAGATGCCCAGCACCACCGGAATCATCTGGGCGACTCGCCGGAGAATCAGCCAGCCAATCATTACCGTTTCCTCTGCACCGGGTCCAGCGCGTCACGCAGCCCATCGCCCAGCAGGTTAAAGGCCAGCACCGTGAGCATAATTGCCAGACCCGGATAGATAAGCAGCCAGGGCGCGGTACGGTAGAAGGACTGAGCCTGCTGGATCATGCCGCCCCAGCTTGGCGTCGGCGGCTGCACCCCAATGCCCAAGTAGCTCAGGCTCGCCTCCAGCATGACATTCGTGGCGATGCCCAAGGTTCCCCAAACGATGATCGTCGGCAGCAGTTGGGGTAGCAGGTGGCGGATGAGCACTCGCCGGCCCGGCGCGCCCACGGCTCTGGCTGCGGTGATAAACTCCCGCTCGCGCAAGGCCAGCACCTGGCCATAGACCACCCTGGCGATCCAAGTCCAGTAAACCAGCCCAATGACCAAGATGATGACCCACATGCTGGGCTTGAGGATGGCAACCATCGCCATTGCCAACAGCAGGGTGGGGAAGGCCATCATAATCTCGGTAAAGCGCATCAAAATGGTTTCCACGGCGCGGCCAAAGTAGCCGGCAGCGGCGCCGATGATGACGCCGATGGCGACGGCCATTGCATTGGCGAGCACCCCCACCACCAAGCTGACCCGTGCGCCGTAGATGATCCGGCTCAAGAGGTCGCGGCCGTTGGCGTCGGTGCCCAGAGGGAAGCGCAGGCTGCCCTCAGTAAAGAGGGTGCTGGGGATGGGCTGGCCGTCCGGCGTCAGCCCATCCCGGTACTGTTGAGCCGGGTCATGGGGCGCCAGGACGGGCGCCAGGATCGCGGCCAGCGCCAGCAAGACGATCAAGGCCAGCCCCGCCATCGCCATACGGTCCTGGCGCAGCCGCCGCCACGCCATCCCCCAAGCGCCGGTCCCCCGCAGCGCAAGCGCGGGCTGCGCGAGGGCCGGCGAAGTGCGGGCCATCTCCTGCTTTTGCTGCTGATTGCTAACCCTGACTGCCACCGCGCGCCTCAAGCCTGATGATGAGCCTGACCATGAGCGCTCTTGAGCGGAAAGTCCACTTACTGAGAGAGCCACATGGTCTCGTAGCGGAAAAGATGCTCCGGATGGGTAAAGGTCGGCTCGCCGTGGAAGTTTTCGGCATGGGCAATGGTATATTCGCCGTTATAGACCGGCACCCAAACGGCGTCATCCATGAGCGCCCTGAAGAAGGGCTTGTAGGCCTCGATGCGCGCCTCCCGGTCGGTCATCGCCAGCAGCTCCAGGCTCCGGGCGTGCAGCTCCTCGTTGCAGTAGCGCGACCAGTTCCAGCCGCCGGGCACATTGGAGTCGCACCCCAGGATCGGCGCGTAGAAGTCATCCGGGTCCGGGTAATCCTGGATCCAGGCGAGGCCGCCCGACCAGGTCAGCGGGTTCAGGCCGTTGCCGGCATCCTCAATGACATTGGGCGCGGCCAGCGCGTTGATGGTCAGCTCAATGCCGATGTTGGCTAAGTCCTGTTGGAACGACTCGCACAGCTTGGGTTGTGGCTCGACCGAGATACACTCGATGGAGGTGGCAAAGCCGTCGGGGTAACCTGCCTCGGCCAGCAGCGCCTTGGCCTTTTCCGGGTCAAACGTATAGCCCTGATAGTCGGGGTCGTAGCCGGGCATCAGCGGCGGCAGAATCTGGTTCGCCACCGTGCCGCGGCCATTGAGAAGCTGGATAATGCGCTCCTTGTCAATGGCGTGGTTGAGCGCCTGGCGCACCAGCAGGTTGTCAAAGGGCGGCATGGTGGTGTTGATGGCGATGTAAATGGTGCTGACTTGCGGCTGGCGCTCGATACGGTTGGCCCAAGCCGGGTCCGATGCAATGCGGGACCAGTCGGCGCCAGGCGGCGGGTCGCCCATCAGGT
>DATLZJ010000225.1:0-3299 GCA_035574055.1 Caldilineaceae bacterium | reverse complement strand
CGCCTGCCGGCAGTTTGAACGCACTCGCTGGATTGCGATTGTGCTGGCCGACATGCATGAGATCGAGGCGACCGAGCAGGAAGAGGCCGCCAGAAGCCAGACGTCGCCGGTCACTGAGCCGGTCGCCGTCCATCGAGCCGGCGGCGAGCCGGAGCCACGCGCGACCCGTGCGCCCCACGCAGCCCAGATTCGAGCAGATGTACAGGCAGAGGACAGAGTTTCGACAGGAGGACAATCATGAATGGTCTAAAAGAGCTGGGCTATGCCATGTCCAGCGAGGAACACCCGCCTAATGACCTGGTGCGCCACGCGGCGCGCGCCGAGGAGGCCGGCTTTCGCTTTGCGCTGATCTCCGACCACTTCCACCCATGGGTGAGCGAGCAGGGGCAGGCGCCCTTTGTCTGGAGCGTCATGGGCGGGATCGCCCATGCCACCAGCAAGCTGCGGCTGGGGACGGGCGTCACGTGCCCGCTCATCCGCACTCATCCGGCCATCATTGCGCACGCCGCGGCCACCATGGGCGCGATGATGCCGGGCCGCTTCTTCTTGGGGGTGGGCACCGGCGAGAACCTCAACGAGCATGTCACCGGCGAACGCTGGCCGCCCTATGATATCCGGCTGGCGATGCTCGAAGAGGCCGTCGAGATCATGCGGCGGCTGTGGACGGGGGAGACGGTCTCTCACTGGGGCGAGTTCTACACCGTCGAAGACGCCAAGCTCTTCACCCGCCCCGATGCGCCGGTGGATATCTATGTCGCCGCCGCCGGCCCAACTTCAGCAGAGGCAGCGGCGCGGGTGGGCGATGGATTGATCTCTACGTCGCCGGAGGCCAAGCTGATCCAGAGCTTTGAGGAAGCAGGCGGCCGGAACAAGCCCCGCTACGGCAAGTTTACCGTCTGTTGGGCGGCCAGCCAGGAGGAAGCCAAGCGCACCGTCCGCAAAATCTGGCCGACCAGCGCCCTCGGCGGCGAGCTGACGCAAGAGCTGCGCACGGTGCCCCATTTTGAGCAGGCGACCAAACGCTTCACCGAGGAGGACACTGCACAAGGTATGGTGCTGGGCGCAAATCCGGAGGAGCACATCCAGGGCATCCAGAAGTTCATTGACGCCGGCTTCGACTATGTCTATGTCCACCAGATCGGGCATGACCAGGAGGGCTTCTTCAAGTTCTACGAGCGCGAGGTGATGCCCCACTTCCAGCGTTCCATCGAGATGAGCCGTTAGCCGGCGACTCAAGCGCATGGCAGGCCTGGCCGGTGGGGCGAGGCGCAACCCTCACCGGCCAGGAGCTACAGACGATGGAGGTGCGCGATGGAACTGGTCGAGTTCACGCGTCTGCAAGATGACGCCGATGGGATTGTGGAGACCGCGGAGTATCACGGGCGGCTGGCGCGGGTGAAGGTGCTACGCACTGCGATGGGCAGCCGGGTTGCCATCGAGGTGGATGGCGAAACGGTCGAGGAGTGGAGCGACGCCGCACCGCCGGAGGAGCTGATTGACAGGGCGGAGTCGGTGGCGATCCGCTTTTTGCAACAGGATTGAGGCTATCCTTTTGCATTCGACCAAATTGGCTCTTGACATCAGAACATACGTTCTGTTATAGTGAAAACAGAACGTATGTTCTGCTTTTGCAGCAGCGCACGTTCCACCGTCAGCGCAGAACTAGGCTCGATTGCGTGCCCATCGGACTGCTGCGAGCCTGAACCAAGTAGCCTGGTCTGAGCGCACACCTCACCGCCCGCGGCTGGAACACCAGCCTCGGCGTCGAGGGATCACCGCCGGCCAGGCTCTTTTTATGCAACCGCCTGAGGCAACTTAACCGTTTGAATCTGCTCGGATTGAATCTGCTCGGAGGTAGGACTGTGGCCTATCGAAAACGCACTTTAGAGATGCAGGCCGACGCCATCGAAGCCGTGCTGGCGCGCCATCGCGTCGGCGCCAGGGTCAAAGGCGGGACAGTCACCCCACGCTATGTCCAGTTTCACCTCACCACCGAACTGGGCGCCAGGGTAAAACAGGTCACGAGCCTGGCGGAGGAAATTGCCCTGGCGCTCGGCAAGCGCGAGGCGCGCATCTACCGCAAGGGCAGCGCCATCCATGTGGAGGTGCCCCGCGCCACGGTTGAGCCGGTGCGGCTCTTACCCCTTTGCCGCCAACTTTCCGTTACGCCTCCCTTTACCGCGGTGCTGGGCGTCGAGGAGAACGGCACGCCCCTGCTGGTGCGCTTGACTGCGCCCGATGTGGCCCACATTCTGATCGCCGGCACGACCGGCAGCGGCAAGACCGCGCTGGCCCGCACGCTGTTGACCTCGCTGGCGATGCACAACCGCCAGACCGAGGTGCAGCTTGTGCTGATTGACCCGAAGGGGCGCGGTTTTGGCCCGCTGGCTGCGCTGCCCCATGTGCTCGGCCCAGTGGCGGCCGATGGCGGCGAGGCCATCGCCCGGCTGCGCTGGGTCGTGCAGGAGATGGAGCAGCGCGACCGCACCGGCAACAACCGCCCGCTGCTGGTCGTGGCCGTGGACGAGCTGGCCGACCTCATCCAGACCGGCGGCGCGGCGGTCGAGGCCCTGCTCACCCGCCTCGCCCAGCGCGGGCGCGAGGCGGGCATCCACCTGGTCGCCTGCACCCAGAAGCCCACTGCGGCGCTGATCGGCGGGGCGATGAAGGCCAACTTCCCGGTGCGGCTGGTGGGGGCGGTGGCCTCGCGCGAGGAGGCGCGCTATGCCACGGGCTTGCGCGCCAGCGGGGCGGAGAAGCTGGAGGGCAAGGGCGATTTTCTGCTGATTGCCAAGGGCGAGGCCATCCGCTTTCAGGCGGCCTGGCTCGGACCGCGCGACCTGGATACGGTGTTGAACCGGCTGCGCCAGGGTGGGCGGGCCAGCCGGCGCTGGCAAGAGCCGGCTGCGCCTTCCAAGCCGAATGAGCAGCCGGCGTACAAAGCCATGCGCCGCCCGCGTGGCTTTTGGGAGCGCTGGTTCGGCGGCCACTAACCGGCCACCGGCGGGCGGAAAGCTCAGGGAGTTGCACCGCTCATCATAGCAACCGGTGATTGAGGCCTTTTGCAGATTGAGCGATACCCCTGAACCGTAGGTGCGGCAGGATGCCGCACATGTGTGCCGGGCCAGGATGTGCGCTAGGATAGCGCACCTACGGGAGTAACCGGGTATCGTCACAACGGTCAAAGGAAAGGAACGGGCGACGATGAAACAGTATCTGGCGCTGGCAGGGCTGGTCTTTGTCGGCATGGCGGCGTGGCGCATCGGCGGGACGTTGAGCGCCGACGCGCTGGGCATGGC
>DATLZJ010000224.1:0-2379 GCA_035574055.1 Caldilineaceae bacterium | reverse complement strand
ATCCAGACTGACGAGCACTTCAATCGTGCCGGCTGGGTTGGCCGGTTCGGCTGGCCCGTCGTCTTCAGCCAGCTCAAGCAGTTGATGGAGCATCCGTTTCGCCTCGTCGGGCAGATAGCCTCCCGCGGCATAGGTGTCAATGGCTTTTTGGGCGCGCGCCTTACCCACTTTGCGGATGCTTTCGGCGACCCAGGCCGCATAGGCGGTCAGGTCTAGGTGCAGGCGGGCAGGCTGGCCTGGCGGCGCCGGCGCAGCAGGGTGAGCCGGCTCAGGGGTAGACTTGGACCGCTTTAACTCGGCCAAGGAGACCTCGCGCGTGTAAGGGGCGATAGGACCCCGCTCGTCCGGCTGCCCCTCCTCAATTTCGCCCAGAAGGTCGTTCAACTCATCTTGGAAGGCGTTCGAGCCACCGTTGAACAGGCCGCTGATTCTATGGCCGGCAGTTGCATCCATGGCAGAGCTATGGCGATGAAACCCGTTGCCATTCCCAGAGGCGGCGGGTTTTGCGCCGTCTTTCGGGCGAAGCGATTCTGGCCGTGCGCTTCGTTGAGAATCCATCATTGTCTGGAATTGCTCGGGGGCAGTATTTTCTTCGCCGCGCAGAGCGGGATAGTAATGGGTCAAAATCTGTTCTTGGATCTCCAGGAGTGTCGCCTGGATCTCGTTCTTCAGGATTTTGAACTCGTGTTCGAGCCTCTCCACCCGAGTCTCTAGCTTCATGGTCTTTTGCCTTCTGCTGTGCCAAATCGGCTCACATCAGATGAGATTTCGTCACTTACCCAAAGAGTACCCGCCCCAAAAAACACTAGCGATTCGCCTAGACCACAAGGGATCAGGCGAATCGCTAGCACAAGGTCTAGGCTATGCGCCCTGCGGCAGCCCGATCCCTTGCCCCTACTGCAGGTCGTTGACCAGCTCGAGGTAGGCCGGCGTGGTGCGCTGGATGTTGAGTACGGCGCCTGCCGGGGGCTTGATCTCTAAGGCGAATTCGGTGTTGATCCCCAAGGTGTTGGTCAATACATCTAGGGGCACGTTAATCTCCGCCATCTCACCGCTTTCCAACAGGTCGTCGCTGTCAGAGACATGGAACTGAACCGTCCAGTCACTAATCGGAACGCGCTGGCGGGCATCGCGATACTCGATCAGCACCTTCTTATCGGTGGTGTTGAGGTCAATCGGCTCGCCGCCCATGGCATTGCCGACGGTGACGACCAGCGATTCAACGGTCGCTGAGACGCCTGTGGTGTCCGCCAAGGCTAGGACGCTGCCCTTGACCTCCATCGAGGAGCGGACTTCGGAAAGGCCGGCGTAGACGGCTTCCTTCCCGCGCTCGGTGGAGAAGGTCCCGGCGGAAAGCATGGTGAAGGCGAACACAGAGGCGACCACCACAAAGGCAATAAGGATGATCGCGGTCTCGAGCGCGGTAATACCTTCTTCTTCCTGCTGCACGCGACCGAGGAACTGCTTGAATTGTGTAGACATGAAATGCACCTTTCTTGGGTTAGAGAGCTTGAACTGAGCCATGTAGGTTCTGCTGTCCGTCACTAAGTTGTCTGTCGCTGGATTGCCCACCACGAGCACTGGACCCTTCGCTTGGTCGAGAAATAAGGCCGAGCTTTCCGGTAGAACCGCATCTGCATGCCACCAGGCAAGATGCCGCGAACGGTGGCGTAGGGTTGATCTTCTCTAGGCGCCTGTGGCATTTACTCCTTTCTCGCTCATTTCTCAGCCATTCCCAGTAAATGGTCTTAGGCCTGCATTGGAGCCTGTACATTAAGGCTGACGGGCTAGGCGATGTACTTTACATTGTGATTTACGCTGGCCTCTTGGCAATGAGTATAGGTACGGCAGGAGCTACGCTCATCTGGCAAATTAAGGGCGCGTGCTACGACAATTAGTGTAGCTTTGGAAGCCGGTCCTGGACACAAGTCGTAGGTGTATCCGGAAAAGGAGATGGCGAAAAACCAGCGCGCCACAAATAGAGGATAGTAACAGGGAGTAGCAGGAGGATAAGCGGGGCCGCCGCGCCGGTAAGCGGCGCCCTGCCGGGTTGGGAGAAAGAGGACGACGTGACGTTGAGCAACCTCACCCCGGCGAGGGTCTAGTGAACCGGCGCCCCAGGGGCCACCAGCAGTTGTGCCTGTTGATATTGCTCTTGCGCCAGATCGGGCCGCCCCTGAGCGATCAATTGGTCGCCATAGGCGGTATAGGCCTGGCGCAACTGCTCATGAAGCTCAGGATGGTTGGGGTTGATGGTCTGAATAAGCCGTAACAGCCGGATGGCCTCCATCCACTGTTCGGCTGCGATGGCGCTCTCCAGCTCATGGTTGAGCTGTTCCTCTGCGGCAAAGATGATCATGACGCCGCTTGCCAGTTGTT
>DATLZJ010000223.1:0-3265 GCA_035574055.1 Caldilineaceae bacterium | reverse complement strand
GGCCGACCTGGGCGTTCAGGAGAACGGCGGCAGCCTCCCGCCTCACCTGGACTTCGTGACGGCCCGCACCGAGTTCTACACCGCACCCACCGTCCTGCCCACGGTCGAGGACAGCAGCATCAAGCTGGACCTGCACCGCCGCGACTTCACCATCAACACCCTCGCCCTTTGCCTGAACCCCGACCGTTGGGGGGAGCTGCTCGACTTTTACGGCGGCCTCAATGATCTGGAGCAGGGCATTATCCGTGTCCTCCACAGCCTGAGCTTTGTGGACGACCCCACCCGCATCCTGCGCGCAGTTCGCTATGAACAGCGGTTTGGCTTTCACATTGAGCCGCGTACTCTAGAGCTAATGCTGGACGCCGTCGAGCTGCTGGATAAAGTCACGCCCGCGCGCATTCGCCATGAGCTGGAGCGCATCTTGCAGGAGGAGCAGCCAGAGAAGGCGTTGGGCCGCCTCTACTCCCTGGGTATTCTCCAGCGCCTCCACCCGGACCTTGTGATGGATGACTGGGTCTCCCGGCGCTTCGCCGAGCTGCGCGCCGCGCGCGCAGCCTCCCGCGGCCCAACGCCGCTGCACGAGGAGCCAATGGAGCGGCTCTACTGGGGCTTGCTCGTCTTTCGCCTGACGCCGGAAGCGCAGGCTGCCCTGACCGAGCGCCTGGGCTTGCGCGGGGAGACCCAACGGCTGATGCGCGGGTTGGCCCTGCTCCGCCGTCATGTAGATGAGCTAAGCCGGCCCGGGCTGCCGCCCAGCCGCGTTGTCGAGCTATTGGAGGATGTAGACCCCGCAGCCCTGGCCCTCGCCTACATTGCCTGTAGCGACCGGCCCATCGTCGTCGCTTACCTCGGTCGCTTTCAGCGCGAGTGGCGTCACGTCCACCCGGAGCTTACCGGCCATGACCTGGCTGCGCTGGGCCTGCCGCGTGGCCCCTTGTTCGGCAAGGCGCTGCGCGCCCTGCGCGCCGCTCGACTGGACGGCGCCATCACCACCCGCGCCGAAGAAGAACAGTTCGTGCGCGAGCGGTTTGGCCTCGCCTAGCCCCTTTGCTAGAATACTTTTGCTGTATACCTGTGAATTTTGTTGCGAGTTCTACAACTCTGAGAGGCGGATGGTGAGTCTAGAGGTCTGGCGCGACATTGCTGTAGTCTGGCTGGCCCTACTTTGCTTTATCGGCCTGTTGCTCCCGTTGGCAGTGGCCTTAGTCGCTGTCAAGGGAATGCATTTCGCGGTGGACCGCACCCCGCGCCTGCTCCGCCAGGCCCAAGGCTACAGCCGGGCCGCGCGGAACCGAGTGGACACTGCGGCCCAACAGACCGCCAATCGGGTCATCCATGCCAGCACGGCGCTCACCCGTCTCCAGAGCAGGCTCACACACATCGTGCGCGGCGGGCCGGGTGCGCCTGCCAAGAGGAAAGGAACCCTATGAACCGTCGCACCAAGGCGCTCTTGATCGGCGTTACGGTTGGCAGCGTCTTCGGCGCATTGATGGCCTGGATCGCCACGTCCGGCTACGAGGAAGCCTCATCCAGCGAAAATCCGGTCGCCGCGCTTGGACCCAGCGACTATATTCAGCTTG
This sequence comes from Caldilineaceae bacterium, assembly GCA_035574055.1. Classification (GTDB taxonomy): domain Bacteria; phylum Chloroflexota; class Anaerolineae; order Caldilineales; family Caldilineaceae; genus QEUY01. The sequence goes on along the minus strand of DATLZJ010000223.1, from coordinate 1,685 downwards.
GCATCGCCATGTTGGCCCTCGGGCGGCAGTTCGGCGCCATGCTCAAGCGGGTCTAGGCGCTTGGCGATCCGTGGAAGCAATCTGAAGAAATCTGGACAGAACAGAACCCACTCCGGACCAGCCTCTGCCTGACTGCGGCCCATGCGGGCAGGACTGACATTGCTACAGGAGAAGATTGCTACAGGAGAAGATCGTGTCTAAACAGCTTGGCTCGGCAGAGCGCCCGCTGCGGATCGCCATTATCGGCGCCGGACCCTCCGGTTTCTATGCGGCAGGCGCGCTGCTCCAACAGACCCAGGTCCACGTGCAGATTGATATGTTTGACCGGCTCCCGACCCCGTTCGGGCTGGTACGCTATGGCGTCGCCCCAGACCACCAAAAGATCAAGTCCGTGACGAAGGTCTATGAGCGCACCGCAGCCGACCCGCGCTTCCGCTTCTTCGGCAACATAGATTTCGGCGCCGACTTGACCCACGCCGACCTTCGCCGCTTCTACGACCAGATCATCTACGCCGTCGGCGCCCAATCGGACCGCAAGCTCAATATCCCCGGCGAGGACCTCCAGGGCAGCCTCTCGGCGACCGAGTTTGTGGCCTGGTACAACGGCCATCCTGATTTTGCCGATCTCGAAGTTGACCTCAGCCACCCGAATGCCGTCGTCGTCGGCGTCGGCAATGTCGCCATGGACGTAGCTCGCATTCTCGCCAAGACCGTGGACGAGCTAAAACAGACCGACATCGCCGACCATGCGCTAGAGGTTCTCGCCAAGAGCAAGGTCAAGGACATCTACGTTCTGTCCCGCCGCGGCCCCGCCCAGGTCAAGTTCACCAGCCCGGAGATCAAGGAGTTCGGCGAGCTGGCCGACGCCGAACCGGTGGTGGACGCCGCCGAGCTGGAGCTTGACCCGTTGAGCGCCAAGGAAATTGAAAACGATAGCGGCGCCCAGAAAAATCTGGAAATCCTGCGCGAGTACGCGGCCCGGCCCCTCACCGGAAAGAGCCGCCGCGTGCATTTCCGCTTCCTTGTCTCGCCGGTCGAGCTGATCGGCGATGACCGCGGGCGCGTCGAGGCCGTTCGTATCGAGCGCAATACGCTGCGTCCGAACCCCGACGGCTCGCTCAGCGCCCAGGGCCTCGGCGAGTTCTTCACCCTGCCTGCCGGTCTCGTCCTCCGCTCGGTCGGCTACAAAGGCATCCCGTTGGAGGATGTGCCCTACGACACCCGAACCGGCACCATCCCCAACATCGAGGGCCGCGTCCTCGACCCGGCGACGGGTGCGCCTAAGCCGGGCGAATATGTGGTCGGCTGGGCCAAGCGCGGCCCCACCGGCATCATCGGCACCAACAAGCCCGATGCCGTCGAGACCGTGCAGCGCATGTTGGCCGACCTCCCTACCTTGACCCCTGCCCCGGAGCCGGACCCCGCGGCCATAGATGCGCTGCTGGAGGAGCGCCGGCTAACCTTTATCACCATCGAGGGGTGGCGCATCCTCGATCAACTGGAAGTGGCGAACGGCGAGAAGCTAGGCCGCCCACGGGTCAAGTTTATTCGCATCCAGGATATGCTCCAGGCGCTGGAGGCGGCCGTCCGGGTCAAAGTCTCTTAGCCATCTACACGTTACCCTCTCGGATAGACGGCGGGCCTGCTCGACGAGCCGGCCCGCCGTCTCTTTATCTAGGTCTAGC
>DATLZJ010000222.1:0-2635 GCA_035574055.1 Caldilineaceae bacterium | reverse complement strand
GGCCAGGCGTGGACCGCGGCGCGCCCCCGCCTGGGTTGCAGGCCCCCGTGCGCGGCTTTGGCTACGTCTGGAGCCGCAGCGATGAGCTTTTCAATGGCCTCGGCTGGGCCACCGACCAGGAGCGCGGCTTTTGCGCCGTCATCCAGAACTTTGAGCATGGCTTCATGGCCCGCAGCACCAATGTCCCCTCCTGCACCGCCGAGGGATTGTACAACCATGCCACCGCCCCTGACTTTTCCCCTGTGCTGGTCGCCGCCAGTGACGACGGCCGCTGGCGCAACGTGCCTGCACCCACCGTACCCGCCGAGAGCGGCGGCGAGCGACCAGCAGGCACGCTGACCCGCCCGGCCAATCACGGCATCTTCGACGCGCCCCGCCTGGATGGGCTGATCGTAGACGCCGAATTCAACGAATGGGGCGACCAGTGGACGCCCATCAACGCAATTGTCTTCGGTCTAGAGAACCATGATGGGCCGGGCGACCTATCCGCCAATTTCCAGGTCGCCTGGCTGGAGGATGGATTGGCCCTCGCCGTCCGCGTCAACGATGAACGCTTCCGCCCCGGACCGGAAGGGACAAACCAATGGCAGGGAGATGGATTGGAGATTCAATTCGACCGGCGCCTGGCCGAGGACTTCAACTCGACCCAAGCCGACGACGACGATTACCAGATCGGCCTTGCCCTCGACCCCGACGACAAGGCCGTGCGCGGCTATCACTGGCTGCCCCTCTCCAAAGATGGCCCGATTGGCGTGCCCGCGGCGGCGCTCCTGACCAACCAGGGCTGGGTGATTGAAACGCTTATCCCCTGGTATATTTTTGACCTTTCCGGTGAGGGCCTCTCGAGCAGCGTCGCCTATGGCTTCAACATCAGCGTCAACGACAACGATGGCGACGCCCCCGCCCAGCAGACCGTGGCCTCTGCCTCCAGTGCGCGCACGACCCACGACAACCCAACCGAATGGGGCACGCTGCGCCTGCTGCCCTGACTTTTGCTCTTGATTGACCTTTACACTCAACCTAGCTGGCTGGAGACCGCTCCATATGCCCTTTCCACCTCCCTTCTACCGCTGGCGGCCTCACCCCTGGCATGGTCTAGAGATCGGGCCGAATCCACCCCACATCGTCCATGCCTATATCGAGATCACACCCTACGATCTCATGAAGTACGAGATTGACAAGACCACCGGCTACCTGCGCGTCGACCGCCCGCAGCGCAGTTCCTCACAGCCGCCTGCCCTCTATGGCTTTATCCCGCGCACCTACTGCGCCGACCGGGTAGCCAAGCTGGCGGCGTCGGCCAAGGTGGGCGACGGCGACCCGCTGGACATCTGCGTCCTCAGCGAACGCCCTATCAACCGCGGCGAAGTCCTCCTCAACGCGCGCGTGGTCGGCGGGCTGGACCTCAACGACCACGGCGAGGCCGACGACAAGATCATCGCCGTGCTGCAAAACGACTTTGTATGGGGAAAGGCCGAGGACATCGGCGACCTGCCGGAGGTGCTGGTCGAGCGGTTGAGCCACTACTTCGCCACCTACAAGCTCATTCCCGGCCAGGAGTCCCAGCTCAAGTTGGAGCGCATCTATGGCCGCGAGCACGCGCTCAAAGTCGTGGAGGCAGCCATGGCAGACTACTTTGACGAGTACGGTGGCTAACCTTCTCCCCGACCACCCGCCCCCGACGACCGGCGACGACTATCTAGACGCGGCCATCGCGGCGCGCCGTCGCTGGGAAGCCCGCTATGCTGAGGGGGTGACGCCGTGGGACACGCGCCAGACGCCGCCCGAAGTGGTAGCCTTCTGGCAGAGCGGCCGTCTACCCCACCAGGGCGCGGCGCTCGATCTAGGCTGCGGCCCAGGCGCCAACGTCCTTTACATGGCCCGCTTGGGCCTGCACGCCACCGGCGTTGAGATCGCCGGCGCGCCCCTCCTGAGCGCATTACAGCGACTCCAACACGAACCGGCGGAGGTAAAGCGGCGGATCGCCTTCGTCTGCGCCGATGTTTGCGCCCTGCCCTGGACCTCACCCGCCTTTAACTACATCCTCGACGTTGGTTGCCTCCACAGCCTGCCGCCGGCGGTTCGCGCGCGCTATGCTGCGGGCGTCATCTCCAGCCTGGCGCCCGGCGGCTTCTACCAGCTCTATGCCTTTGACCGTCGCCCCGAAGAAGGCGACGATGCCTTGTCCGGCCCGGTTGGCATGGCGCCAGGCGAGGTTGCCGCCCTGTTCGCAGGGGCTATGCAGATGGTCGAAGAAGTGGAGGCTCGACCGGACCGCCGTCCCTGTCGCTGGTATCTACTCCAGAAGCCGCCTGGCCCAGTGTAGACGCCCGCCGCGCGCACCTTTCCCATCGCCCAAACGTCTTCACTATGCAAGCGGAACTGCTGAAGGCGTTGCCGCGCTCCCAAAACGGACGGTGCATCTAGCCGTCGTTTCGAGTATACTCTTGAATGCGTGACCGGCTGCGAGCCTGGCCGCCCCCGCGCACGAAATTTCGTAGCACGCTGGCAGAGGAGTTGAACATGCGGGTTCACCTACTTTATGCACTCATGACCGCCCTGGTCCTTTCCGTACAGTTGGCGGCCTGTTCACCGATTCGTCCGGAAGACCCGGCGGTTGCGACGCCGGCGCCCG
>DATLZJ010000221.1:0-3989 GCA_035574055.1 Caldilineaceae bacterium | reverse complement strand
ACTGTCCAGATCGCAGCGGCAGGGGTGGCAGTGGACGAGGAGCTTTGGCGCATTGGCGGCGTTGAGTACCAGGTCACTGCGGCCACGCTGCTGGCTGCCGGTGAGGCGGAGCTAACCCCCGGCGCGACGGTCGCCGTCAACAGCTACACCGGTCCCGGCGGCATCCAGATCGCCACGTCCATTCGCCCCAGCGCCGCCAATCGGTATCTGTACCTGCCGGCAGTCGGGCGCTAGAACGGCGTACAGCCATCCTACACCGCCGGGGGTGTGGTTCACCATAACCCACACCCCCGGCGCTTCCATTGGCCCATCCTCACCTGCGCGCTTGCCGCAATTCCAACCCCTTCGCAAACAGCCGCTACCCGCCTGCGCTGTGGTATGATTCCCCAACGAGCAAGACCGTTCCAGAAGCGGGAGCCGGCCATATGACCAGTCACAAACGACCCCTCGATAGCAGTCTCGTGCAGGAAATCGTCACCGTCTCCCACGGCAATCTGGCCCGTGTCGTCGAGCTGATCCAACAGGAGCCGGCTCTAGTCAACGCGGCCTGGGATTGGGGCGGCGGTGATTGGGAGACGCCGCTTGGCGCGGCCGCCCATACGGGCAGCCGCGAGATCGCCGTCTACCTCCTGGCCCACGGCGCCCGGCTCGACCTCTTCGCCGCGGCTATGTTGGGCAAACTCTCGATTGTCCGGACGGCGCTGGAGACCTTCCCCGAAGCGCGCCAGGTGCGTGGGCCACACGGCATCTCCCTGCTCGACCATGCCAAGGCCGGCGGCGAAGCATCCCGCGCCGTCGTCGAATACCTAGAAGCAACGTGATCAGCGCTTTCACCCACACACGCAGGAGCATTCCGCCATGCAGCTCGATTGGCCCGCCATTGACCGCTGGCTCATGGGCGAAGCCTGGACCGGCTCGCGCCTTCCCGCCCATCTCGCCATGCTCTGTGACACCATCGGCCCCCGCTGGTCCTCGTCGCCGGGCGAGGCCGCAACCGTGGCCTATATCACCGCCCAAATGGCCGAGGCCGGCCTCGCTGCGGTCGGGACAGAAGAATACCGGCTCGACACCTGGATGCTCCAGAGCTACCACGCCGCGCTGGTCGAAGACGAGAGTCCGGTCGCCATCCTGCCCGCCAACCGTTGCCCCACCTGCACGGTCATCGGCCCGCTGGTGGATACCGGCTATGCCACTCTACGGGAGATCGAGGAGGCAGGCAGCCGGCTGGCCGGCGGGATTGCTGTGTTGGCGTTGGGCTATGAACCCTTCACCGCGCCCATGCCCTTAGCCTACCGGCTTGAAGCATTGGCCGCCGCCGGCGCAGCCGCCGCCATTGTCGTGGACCGCAAGGAGGGAGGCCGGGTCGAATACCACAATGTCGGCGAGTGGCGCGACCTGGTTCCCGACCGCCACCCACTGCCCACCGTGGCAGTCACGCGCGAAGAGGGCGCACGGCTGCGCAAGCTGGCCGCCCAGCGCAAACACCTGCGCCTGCTGGTCAACAGCGACTTCTACAGCGCCCCCGCCCACAACACCACAGCAGAGTTGCCCGGCAGCCGCTGGCCCGATGAGCATCTGCTGCTCGGCGCCCACCACGATACCGTCTACGGCTCGCCAGGCGGCAATGACAACGCCTCCGGCACAGCAGTCCTGCTAGAGACGGCGCGGGTGCTGGCCGGCCTACAGACTGCGCTCGGCGTCTCGCCCGGGCGCACCATCCGCTTTGTCACCTTCAGCGCCGAGGAGCAAAACCTGCAAGGCTCAACGGCCTATGTCGCCCGTCACTATGGGGAAGACGGGGACGACGCGCCGGCGCGCCGGCGCCAGTTGCGGCTGGCGATCAACCTGGATGAGCTGTCCACCGGCAATCTCAAGGGGGTTGTCCTCGCCTTTCCCCACCTGCGCTGCCTGGTGCAGAGTGCGCTGGATGAGCTGGGCGACGGGCTGAAGTGCCACGTCATGGCCCAGCTCGATTCCTCGTCGGACCATTACCCCTTCCTCCATGCCGGTCTCGACGCGGCCCATCTCTGGCGCTGGCGCTTCGTCGGGCGCCATGCCGATTCCGACTTTCACCATGAGCCGGGCGACACGGCGGATAAGGTGAATGTGCGCGAGCTGAAGGAATATGTCGGCCAACTGGCGCGCCTGCTGCTGCGCCTCTCCCACATCGAGCCGGCGGCTTGGCCCGCCAACCCGCTCACCCAAGCCGAAGTGCAGGCGCGCATCGCAACAGAGCGAGGGCAAGTGATCCGGGTGTTCTGAGCAACGCTCGTCATAGAGACTTAAAATGATGCGCCGGAAATCCTCAGGAAGTGTATCCGCCGGCCCAGTAGATACGCTCATAGTCAATTCCCATAGCCTCCTAACTCCCAACCACCCGGAACATAGTGCGAAAGAGTACATGCCCACCCCCAGGCCTGCGGTTATCCTCTGTCATAGCAGGCATGGCAGAGGATAACCGTAGCCGTATGCGCATGAATGAGAGCCGGTTTCATGAGCCAAACACAAGAGCAGAAAACACTGGAAGAGCTGCGACAGATTTTGGCAGCGACCAGAACCATTGCCGTGGTCGGGCTGTCCGATAAGCCGCACCGCCCAAGCTATAGCGTCGCGGCTTACTTACAGGGCCAGGGATACCGGATCATCCCAGTGAACCCCAATGTTGCCGAAGTGCTTGGCGAAAGGGCCTATCCGAATCTTCGCGACGTACCCGAAGCGGTGGATCTGGTAGACATTTTCCGCCGCGCCGAATTTGTGCCGCCGATTGTCGAGGATGCCATCGCGGTCGGCGCAAAGGTCATTTGGATGCAACTCGGCATTGTCAACAAAGAGGCCGCCGCGCGCGCCGAAGCTGCCGGGCTGGCGGTTGTGATGGATACCTGCACGGCTGCGACCCACCGGCGCCTGCGCGCAATGGGCCAAATTTAGCCGGCGCCAGGTCCCTGGGCCTGCTGCGCTTTACTTGCGCTAGGCTCAAGTAAAGCGCAGGATGATATCCTCGGCAGTCTCGATGGGGCGCTCTTCGGGCACAAAGTGGCCGGTGAAGGCGTAGACCTTGAGGATGGCGTCGGGCAGGGTCGCGCGCAGGCGCTCCCCGACATCCACAGCCAGGAACGGGTCTTCATCTCCCCAGATGACCAGCGACGGGCAGGTCAGGTGCGGCAGCATCCCTTCCAACTCCTGATAGTTGGCCCGCAGATTCGACAGGCTGCGCTGGAAGATATAGCGGGTTTGGGCGATGCCGCTGCGCGTCAAGTGGCGGCGAAAGCGCCGCCAGGGGATATCCTCCTTGTTCCTGGCCGCGTTGTTGTAGAGCAACCGCAGGCCCAGCCGGTTACCCGCCATGCCCCAGAAAAAGAGGCTGCTCAACCCCGGCGTTCTGGCAATACGCAGGGACAAGGGCAGCCGGGTATCCGTAAAGAGGTTAGTTGCCGAGAGGATCAGCCCGCGCGCGCTCAGCTCAGGAAAGAGGCGCAGGAGCGTCAGCGCCACCGGCCCGCCGAAGTCATGGCCGCCCAAGTACAACTCGGTGATGCGCAGATGGGCCAAGAGCTGGCGCACCGCCCTGGCCTGGTCCTCCATATAGGATGCAGCGGGCGCAGCCTCGGACGCGCCAAAGCCCAGCAGGTCGGGGATGATGACCCGGAAACGGTTCGCCAGCCGCATCCCCACCATGAGCCAGCTTTCTGCCGAGCCGGGAATCCCGTGCAGGAGCAGCAGCGGCTCCCCGACGCCCCCCATCAGAAAGCTTAACCCGCCGGCTCTGCGCCGATGTAACCGTTCCTCCATAGTGGCTCCAGCGCTGGTTGTGTCTGGTGTAGCGAGGCCAGGTCGGCCCCGGCTCGCATTCTACCACACAGAGAGAGGAGGCACATCCCCCGGCGGCGCTGGAGGATCATTGGGGAGAAGTTTGGGGTAGAGGAGGGCCGCAACCATCGGCGCACAGAGCAACGCACAGCAGCCATACGGCTACATGCGTCACGCTCAAC
>DATLZJ010000220.1:0-4964 GCA_035574055.1 Caldilineaceae bacterium | reverse complement strand
CGGTCTGCCAGAACGCGGCGCGGCTGTGGGCGTTGAGCAACGGCAGCCGGGTCATCGCCTTCAGCACCCGCGGCGGGCGAAGCTACACCGGCAACCTGGCCATTGTAGATGAGGCGGACCATGTGCCGGATTTGGCGGTCTTTCTCAACGCGATCAAGCCGACGGTGGACGGGGGCGGGAAGCTCTTTCTGGTCAGCACCAGCGACAAGCGGCGGCCCCTCTCGACCTTCAAGAATCTTTTCCGCGCCGCCCTCAAGAACGAGAAAATCGTAAATCGGAGAGAGCCAATAGGAGCAGATCCAAATGAAGCCTCTGCCCTATCTTCTAACTCCTCTTTCCTATCTCCTTCTCCCGCCGGCGATTACCGGGCGGTCTTTCTGCCCTGGCACGCGCATCCAGGCCGCAGCCTGGCCTGGCATGAGCGGGTCAAGGCGGAGATGTTCGCCCAGCGGGGCAGCCACGATGACTTTTATGCCGAATATCCCGCGACGCCAGAGGAAGCATTGGCGCCGGAGCAGTTGGACCGGCGCATTCCCTATGACTGGCTGAAGGCGGTCGTCGAGGAGATGCCTGGCGTGTTCCGCTCTCCTTTCGTGGGCCAACAGCCGCCGGCCATTCCCGGCTTGACCGTCTATGAGCCGCCGCACCCCGGACGGCGCTATGTGATCGGCGCGGACCCCGCCGAGGGCAATCCCAATAGCGATGAGAGCGCCGCCTGTGTGCTGGACGCGGAGAGCTGGGCGCAGGCGGCGACGCTGGCCGGCAAGCTGGAGCCGGGCCTCTTTGCCCACCTGTTGGGCGAGACCGCAGCCTACTACAACCAGGCCGATGTGCTGGTGGAGCGCAACAACCACGGCCATTCCGTGATCCGGGCGCTGGCCGAAGCCGGGACGGCGCGGGTGTTGGATGGCTACGACGGGCGGCCCGGCTGGCTCTCGAACCTGAAGGGCAAGCTGCTGCTCTATGATGCGCTGGCCCAGGCCGTGCGGGATGGGGCCTGCCGGGTGCGCTGTGCCGAGACCGCGGCCCAATTGGCGAGCATCGAGGCCAGCACGCTGCGCGCCCCGGTAGGGCTGCACGACGACCGGGCGGACGCCTTCGGCCTGGCGGTGGCGGCGCTGGTCTACGGCCACGGCCAGGGCCGACCCTCGACGGTCGCCCCGGCGAGCGACCCGCTGCAAGCAATGGACCGCTCCAGGGAATGGTGAGTTTGACAGGCGACTGCTGACTGTTGGCTCCGAGAAAGTCAATAGTCAGCGGTCGAAAGAACGCAGTCGCTGAAGGTTGGCAGGTGGCGAGCGTGATTGACTGACTCAGGGAGGTGTTGTGATGGATTGGCGGGCGCGAGTGGCCGGATGGCTGGCGAACAGGCTGGCGGTGACGGCGGTCCCGGTAGGACGGCATGACGATGGCCTGGTCACTTGGGCCGGGACGCGGCTGGACAAGCCCTGGTCGGAGCTGGCCCAGGAGTTCGAGGACGCGCGCGAGGCGTGGCGCAAGAACCCGCTGGCCCGGCGGCTGGTGGGGCTGACCACTGCCTATACCGTCGGCAACGGCATTACCTTGCAGAGCGACTACCGGCCTCTCGCCAACTTTGTGCAGGCCTTTTGGGCGCACAACCGCATGGAACTGCGCGTGGCCGAGTGGAGCGATGAGCTGGCGCGCAGCGGCGAGTTGTTTCTGGCGCTCTTCACCAACCCGGTGTCGGGGCTGTCGTCGGTGCGCTCGGTGCCGGCCTGCCTGATCGAGCAGGTAGAGTTCGACCCGGAGGATTACGAGCGGGAGCTGCGCTACCGGGAGAGCGGCCCGCCGGGGATGGGGGAGAAGTGGTGGCGCGGGGTCGGCCAGGAGCCGGTTCCAGTAGACGAGCCGTTGATGCTCCACTACGCGGTCAACCGGCCTGTGGGTGCGGTGCGCGGGGAGAGCGACTTGGCCCCGATCCTGCCCTGGCTGCGGCGTTATAGCCGCTGGCTGGAGGACCGGGTGCGGCTGAACGCGGCCATGCGCGCCTTTCTCTGGATCGTCCATGCGCCGGCCCGCCTGCGCAGCACGCTGGAGGAGCGCTACCGCACGCCGCCCGAAGCCGGCTCGGTCATCATCGCCGAGCAGGGGGCCGAGGAGTGGCAGGCTGTCGCGCCCAACCTCCACGCCGCCGACGCGGAGAAGGATGGCCGCGCCATCCGCTGGATGGTGACCGCGGGCGGGCCGGGGACGGGGCTGTTGGACCTGGGCGAGGGGGAGGACGCCAATCTGGCGACGGGCCAGGCGATGGCCGAGCTGCGCCGTCGCTTTCTCCGTCGCCGCCAGGCCTACCTGGCCTGGATGCTGGCAGACCTGGTGGTGCACGCCTATGGCCGCTGGGCAGCGGTGACCCGCCACCGGGGACGGCCCATCCGCCATGCCGACTTGATCGCGCTGACGCCCGACATCAGCCCGGAGGACAACCAAGAACTGGCGACCGCGGCGGCGCGGCTGGCGGCCAGCCTGCGCACGCTGGCCGGGCTGGTGGGGGATGGGCCGGCCTACCGGCGCATGGCGTTGCGGCTCTTCGGCAAGTTTGTGGGCGAGGCGTTGAGCGAGGGCGAGCTAGAAGCAATTTTGCGCGAGGGTTTGCGCGAAGATTGGCAGGAGGGTGATGCGCATGAGCGAGGCATTGATGTGGCGGACGGCGACGGGGCCGGGGGAGCTTTGGGGGGAGGCGCAGCGCCGCGCCTTGCGCGAGCAACTGCGCGCCGGAACGTTGAGCGAGCTGGAGTTCGACGCGGTGGTCTACCGGACGGGGCCGAACGCGAATTTCGTCCGCTTCCGCGAGCATGAGCTGGCCGGTTTTGCCGCCAGCTTCTGCGGCAAGCCCTTTCTGCGCAACCACACCGTCGAGGACATCGGCGCACGGGATGGGCTGATCCTCGACAGCCGGCTGGTGGGCGATGCCTTTGTGCAGCGCATCCGGCTGACCACCGCGCGAGGGCTGCGTGATTTTCTGGACGGCATCATTGACCGCTTCTCCATCAGTTGGGACTACGACGGGATCGAGTGTTCCCTCTGTGGAGAGGACTGGTTTGGTTGCCCCCACTGGCCGGGGCGGGGCCAGGGTTGTGAGCTTGTCTTTTTGGGGCCGGTCGGGAAGGAGACCAGCGCGGTCAACGCCCCGGCTGTGGCTGGAACCGGTTTATTGGCTCGACTTTGCCAGGTCAAGCTGGCCCATTCTCAGGAAGGAGGAAACCGTATGGGCAAGGGAGTGATTTTGCTGCCCGATGGTCGGGAGCATCCGGTGAATGCGCATCCGGCGGAGGTCGGTTTTGCACTCGACGGGGCGCGCGGCGCGGCCCAGATGACCGGCGCACAGGCAGTTAAAGCCGCGGGTGAGGCGGTAGAGAAGGCCGCGGCGAGCGCGGCGGCCCTGCTGGCCGAGGCGCGGGCGCTGGCGGTGCAGATGGAGCAGCGCCGGGTCGAGGAGCTGATCGAAGGCTCCGGGTTGAGCGCGGCGGGCAAAGAAGCCGTGTGGTTGGCTTGCGCCGGCAAGGATGCGTCCTTTGCCAGGGAGATGATCGAGGCGCAGCGCAAGGCGGATGCGGCAGTCGCCGAGCGCCAGGTGGTGCGGGGCATCCGGCCCATCACTGAATCCATGATGCAGACGCCCCAGGATCGGGTGCAGTCGGCGCTCAATTGGCTCTTCGGCGCACGCGACGAGCCGGCCCCGCCGCCCTCCATGCGCTCCATCCGCGACCTCTACCAGGCGATCACCGGCGACCATAACTGGTATGGGGTCTTCAATCCGGAGTGGGCGCAGCTCGCCGCCGCCTCGACCACGACGCTGGCCGGCATGGTGGTCAACGCGCTCAACAAGGTGGTGCGGATGCACTATGACAGCCTGGCGACCTACCGCTGGTATGAAACGATTGTGGATGTGGTCCCCCATGACGGCAGTACTCACGCCATCGAACTGATCATGGTGGATGGGCTGGCGAACCTGCCCACGGTGGGCGAAGGCGCGGCCTACACCGAGGCGACGGTGGGCGACAGCAAGGAGTCTATGGCCTTCACTAAGCGGGGGCACTATGTGGGCATTACGCTGGAGACGATCCGGCGCAGCAACATCCAGCGCATCCAGGCCATTCCGCGTGAGATGGTGAAGGCGTCCATCCGCACCCGTTCGGCGGCGATTGCAGGCATTTTTACGGCCAATGGCGGTGTGGGGCCGACCCTGGCCGATGATTCGACCGCGCTCTTTCATGCCAATCATGGCAATTTGGACACGACCGCGTTCAGCGCCGCTGCCTGGGGGGCGGCGCGCCAGCGCATCTGGTCGCAGACCACACCGGGCACAGGCAGCCCCTTGGGTCTCTGGCCGACCTTCTGCCTGGTGCCTATTGATCTGTATGACACGGCGCTGGAGGTATTCGGCTATGGCAGCGGCGATGTGGGCAAGCCGAATACCGCCGGCACGGCCCAGACGCCCAACCCCTATGGCGAGAGCCGGGTAGGCGACCCGCGGCCCATCCCGATTGCCGTGCCGGAATGGACTGACGCCAACGACTGGGCCTATATCGTGGACCCGCGGCTGCACCCGGTGATCCACATGGCCTATGCCAATGCACCGCAAGGGGGAACGCATCCTATGCCGGAGATCTTTGAGGTCACGTCGGAAACGTCGGGGCTGATCTTCACCAATGACACTCTACCCGTCAAAATTCGCGACTGGTGGGGCTATGGCGTCAGCGCCTACGTCGGCATCGGCAAGAACAACGTAGCGTAAGCGGAGAGAAAATAGGAGATAGAAGGTAGGAAATAGGCAAGCCGCCGGCGCGCTGCGCCTACCTTCTATCTCCTACTTGCTATTTTCTATTTTCTCCCTCTGGGCTATGGACGCGCCGCTTGCCTTGATCGCCGACCGGCTGGCGGAGCTATATCCGGACCTGCCCGGTATGCGGCGGGTGCTGGCCTGGGCCGGTCTGGATCTCCGG
>DATLZJ010000219.1:0-10302 GCA_035574055.1 Caldilineaceae bacterium | reverse complement strand
CATATCCTCTTTGTCACCGGCGAATATCCGCCGCAAACAGGCGGCGTCGGCGCCTACACCGCCGAGCTGGCGGCGGCGCTGGCGGCCCGCGGCTGGCATGTCTCGGTGCTGACCGGCGCCAACGCGCCACAGGCCCAACGGAAGCCGGACGCCGTGACCGTCTACCCGCTCATCAGGCGCTGGGGTTGGCGCATCTGGGGCCAGGCGGCGCGGCTGGCCCAGGAGATCGGCGCGAGCTGGGTTCATGTCCAATACCAGACCGCCGCCTTTGGCATGAACCCGGCCATTCACTTTGCCCCCGGCCCATGGCAGCGGCGCGGGCTGCTGGTCGCCTGGACCTACCACGACCTCTTGGTCCCCTATCTCTTTCCCAAGGCCGGCGAGCGGCTGCGCCGCTGGGTCACCGACCGGCCCGCCCGCGTTTGCGACCTGACCCTTGTCACCAATGAGGGGGACCGGCGTCACCTGGCAGGGCAGGCGCGGCGGCTGGCCTGCATTCCCATCGGCAGCAACATCCGGGCGCGCGTCTTTTCGCCTGAAGAGCGGGCGGCCCTGCGCGCCCGCCGGGGCTTTGGGCCGGATGACCTGGTGGTGGGCTACTTTGGCTTTCTCAACCGCAGCAAAGGGGGCCTGACGCTCGTCGAGACGCTGGCCCGGCTTACGCCCACCCTGCCACGCGTTCGCCTGCTCATGATCGGCGAACGCGTGGGGGCCAGCGACCCAACCAATGACGCGTACCTGCAAGAGGTCGAGGCGGCCATTGCCGCCCACCGGCTGCAAGACCGGGTCATCTGGACCGGACGCCAGGAGGATACCGAGGTCAGCGCCAGCCTGGCCGCCTGTGATGTGCTGCTCATGCCCTATGTGGACGGGGCGAGTCTGCGCCGGGGGACGCTCATGGCCGGGCTGGCTCATGGCTGCGCGATTGTGACGACGACGCCCCAAGCGCCCCTGCCTGAGCTGGTGGAGGGGCGCGATCTGCTCTATGTGCCGCCGGGCGATCCGGCTGCCGCGGCGGCCGCGGTGCTGCGTATTGCCAGCGACCCGGTTTTGGCCGAGACGCTGCGCCGCCACGCACGCATCGCCAGCGCCGCCTTCTCCTGGGAAACTATCGCCGAGGCCCATGAACGGCTCTATCTTGCCAATGACCTCCGCTGAACCAAGCGCGACAGCCGGACGGCCCCGCACGACCGTTGCCACGCGCGGCGCCGGCTGGGCATTGGGCGGCCTGGCCGCGATCTTTCTGGCGCTCGCCGGGCTATATGCCTGGGCTGTGCCGCCGCTAGAAGGGTTCGACGCCATTGCCCACTTCCGGGCGGTGGTCTATCTGCGCGCCCACCCGCGCCCCTATGTGCTGAACGCGGCGACGCTGGACGCTTCCTATGAGCTGATCACCCAACCGCCCCTCTATCACACGCTGGCCGCGTTGGCGGCTGCCCCCTGGCCCCCGGCTCCGGCCCAAGCGCTGGTCGAAGCGATCTCCAACCCCTATTTCGAGAAGGGGTTGAGCGACCGCCAAACGCTGACCCTGCCCAATGCGCCGCCGGACGCGCTGGCGCTGCTCTGGGCCGCGCGCGCCGTTTCACTGTTGGGCGCGCTGCTGGCCGTGGGCGCGACCTGGCTGCTGGCGCGCACCCTCGTCCCGCAAAGCTGGACCTTTGCCCTGGCTGTCGCCAGCGTGGTCGCCTTGAACCCGGTCTTTCTCTACCTGGCCGTCAGCGTGACCAACGATGCCTGGGCTGCCGGCACAACGGCGTTAACGGTCGCGCTGGCCGTCCGCTGTGCGGTGCAGCTTCGCCCACCCCGCTGCTGGTTCTGGGCAGGGGCCGCCGGAGGGCTGGCGCTGCTGGCGAAGTACAGCGGCTTCCTGGCCGGTCTGCCCGCGCTCGTCGCGCTGGCGCTCTATGCCTCACGCCAGGCAGTTCACGCCCAGGACACACGCGCAAGGCTCACGACGGCCCTCCAGGCGACCCTCCAGGCAGCCGGATGGGCCAGCTTGGGCGGGACGTTGGTAGCCGGCTACTGGTATGGGCGCAATCTCTGGCTCTATGGCGAATTGGCGCCGCTCGGCAGGATGGCCGGCTTGATCCCAAGTCTGAACCGGCCCGAGCCGTGGCCCTGGCCGGTAGTGGTCGAGTATCTTCCCTGGCTGGTCTGGTCTTATTGGGGTGTGTTTGTGGCGACCATCGCCCCCGCCGCCTTCCTAGAAACCGTGCGGGTGGGGATGGCGGCGGGGCTGGCGGGGCTGCTGCCGGCCCTGTTGCGGCGCGACGGCCAACAATATGCCGCCAAGGGATGGACGGTGCTGCTGGCCGCGGTCTGGTCGCTGGCCGCGGCCGCCGCGGTGATCCATTGGACGCGCACCGTCTCCTATGGCGAACAGGGAAGGCTGGCCCATATCGCCGCGCCGGCGCTGGCCTTGCTCTGGGTAATGGGGTGGCAGGCATGGCTGCCGGCGCGCTGGCGGCCTGCGCTTCACTTGATAATGGCCGCGGGCATGGCCGGGCTGGCCCTATGGGCCGCGCAGGCGCTCTACCAAGCGTACCGGCTGCCGCCGCCCTTGACCTCGCCGCCGCAGCCGGACCGCCCGCTGAATGTACGCTTTGCCGGCGGGCCGGTGCTGTTGGGGGTGGATTTCCCCACAGGCGCGGCCCTCGCCCCTGGCAGCCCCCTCCCCTTGACCCTCTACTGGACGACCGAACAGGTCATCCCAGAGAATTACACCCTCTTTCTGCACCTGGCCGATCCACAAGACCGGCTCCTCTACCAGTTCGACGGGCTGCCTGCCCAGGGCCGCCACCCGACGCGCCAGTGGCAACCCGGCGAGGTCTTTGCCGACGCCTATACCATCCAGGCGGCGTCTATCCCCACGCCTGGGCTGGCGACGTTGAGCTTGGGGTTGTATCCCTACGCCGACCCCTCCCAACGGCTGGCGGTGACCGACGCATCCGGCGCGCCCTTGGGCGACCGGGTGATCCTGGCGAAGGTACGGCTGCACCCAGAGGCCGCCGCTCCCCAACCGGCGAACGATGGCGCGGGTTTGGCTGAGTGGGCCAATGGCATCCGGCTAGTCCAGGCAGAGGTCAAGTTGGACGAGGCGGGCCAGCCGAGCGGCGTCCACCTGGTCTGGCAGAGTGCAGCCACGCTCCACCAGGACTTTACCCTCTTTGTCCAGGCGCTGGATAGGGAGAACCGGCTGCTGGTCCAGGTGGACCAGCAGCCCCAGGCGGGCCAATGGCCTACCTCTACCTGGCGGGCGGGCGACGAAGTGCCGGATCATCTAGAGCTGTCGCCTGCCGCCGGCCAACGTCTGGACGGCTGGCAGCAGATCATTGTCGGCTGGTACGATACTACAGGCCGGCGGCTGCCGCTCGCCGCGCCGGAAGTAGGGCGCGATTATGTGGTGCTGGCCGAGCGGCAGTTGCCGTAATTGCCGCTGCCGCCGGGGCCAGGGCCGGCTGCCGGCGCTGTAAGCGCAGATGAGCCAACAACGCCAGCCCCAGAAGCAGCGCAGCGAGAATAGCCAGCCATTGGCCGGATGCAGACAACCATTGGCCGGCGGCTTCCCACTGGCTGCCTAACCCATAGCCTACCCCCCCATAGAGGAGCAACCAGGTCAGTTCTCCCAGCACGTCCTCGCGCAGGAAGCGCCCGAAGCGATAGCCGCTGCTGCCTGCCAGCAGGCTCACCGGCAGCGCCACCGGCGTGAGCAGCCAGCGGGACAGATAGACCAGCCATCCACCGTAGCGCTGAAACGCCTGTTGGGCCTGCTGCATCCGGCGCCCTTGTAGCTTTCCCCCGATCACTCGCCCTGCCCCATAGCTCAGGCTATCGCCCAAGACGACGCCGGCCCACCCGGCCGCCAGCGTTTGCCCACCATTCAACAAGCCCTGCTGGGCAAAAGCGCCGGCTGCCAGGACCAGCAAGGTGCTGGGGAGCGGTATTCCCAGCGCGCCCAGAAAGAGGGCAATGCCTAGCGCGGGCGCCCCATAGCTCCCCATCGTCGCCATCAACCAGTCCGACCATTCGAGCGCATCCATCGGCTTGTCTACTCCTGGCGGCGCTTCGTGCGCCGGCCATTCAAGGTTGGCAAGTACAGACGAATCGAGCATAGCGCGCCGGTATTGCATCGGTATCAAGAAGCTGTTTGGAGATTGTTAAGATTTGGAAATGGTTACGATTTGGAAATGGCTACGCGGCGATGGGTGGTTGGCCTGGGTAATCCCTGAATTGGCGCGCGGGGCCGCGGAAAGTTGCGCTGCCATGATATACTTGATAAAACCGGGGCTTTGTTCCAGGGGGGAAAGATGATGGATCAACAGGTCAACCAGCAGGGCAGCAGTAAGTATATCTTTGTCACCGGCGGCGTTCTCTCCGGATTGGGCAAGGGGGTCACCGTGGCCTCCATTGGCCGTATCCTCAAGGCGCGCGGCGTCAGCGTGGCGACCATGAAGCTCGACCCGTATCTCAACGTGGACCCGGGCACCATGTCGCCCTACCAGCACGGCGAAGTTTTTGTTACCGAAGATGGGGCCGAGACCGACCTCGACTTAGGCCATTATGAGCGTTTCGTAGACGAAAACCTCAGCAAGTTGAGCAACGTCACCAGCGGCCAGATTTACAACTATGTGCTCAACCAGGAGCGCCGGGGCGATTACCTGGGCGGCACCATCCAGGTCATCCCACATGTGACCAACGAGATCAAGCGGCGCATTGGGTTGGTGGCGCGCGCCACCAACGCGCAGGTTGTCCTGGTCGAGATCGGCGGCACGGTCGGCGATATCGAGGGGCTTCCCTTCCTAGAGGCGATCCGGCAGATGCGGAAGGATGTCGGGCGGCGCAACACCATGTATGTGCATGTCACCTGGCTGCCCTATATCGCCGCCAGCAAGGAGCTGAAGACCAAGCCGACCCAGCACAGCGTGCGCGAGCTGCGCGGCATCGGCATCCAGCCCGATGTGATCGTCCTGCGCAGCGACCATCCGGTTGACGATGATGTTTGCGCCAAGATCGCGCTCTTCTGTGATGTGGAGCAGGAGGCTGTGATCCCGCTGGTGACTGCCGACACGATTTACCGGGTGCCCCTGAGCCTGGAGGAAGCCGGATTGGGCGACTGGCTGGTGCAGCAGTTCCGGCTCAATGCCACGCGTGACCCGGATGAAGGATTGGCCGACTGGCGGCGCTTTGTCGAGGAGGCGAGTGAGGAGCGGCCCGTGATCCGGATCGGTCTGGTCGGCAAATATGTCGAGCTGGAAGACGCCTATCTCAGCGTCAAAGAGTCGCTGATGCACGCCGCGCTCGCCATCGGCCGTCATGTCGAGATCGAATGGATCAGCTCGGAAGACCTGGAGAAGGGGCGCAACCTCCACCTGCTCAAGTCGGTAGACGGGATCGTCGTGCCCGGCGGCTTTGGCTACCGAGGCATCGAGGGCAAGATCGTCGCTGCACGCTATGCGCGCGAGCACAAGGTGCCCTACCTGGGTCTCTGCTTGGGGATGCAGGTCATGTGCATCGAGCTGGCTCGCCATATTCTCGACAGCGACGAGCCGAACAGCACCGAGTTCGATATCAGCACCGAATATCCAATCATTGACCTGATGCCGGACCAGCGCGATATTGCCGACATGGGCGGCACCATGCGGCTCGGCATTTACCCCTGCCACCTCAAGCCCGGCACCAAGGCGGCTGCGGCCTACGAAGCATTGGGGTTCAGCCATGTGGTGTATGAGCGGCACCGCCACCGTTTTGAGTTCAACAACCACTACCGCAGCGAACTGGAAGCCCACGGCATGGTCTTTAGCGGCCTCTCGCCCGATGGCCGGTTGGTAGAGGTCTCCGAGCTGGCGGACCACCCCTTTATGGTCGGCAGCCAGTTTCACCCGGAGTTCAAGAGCCGGCCCAACCGGCCCCATCCTCTCTTCCTCGGTCTGCTCCAGGCCGCCAGGAGCTATGCCAGCCAACGGCAGCGCATTGCCCAACCGGAGGGCATCCCCCAGACCATCGGCGAGAATGGCGCCAGGCTTGTGCAACCGGAACCGGAGCATTAACCTGCCAACACGGGTTGGCGACAGACGATTGCCTGTGCCATAATAGGACGGATAGAGGTTGGCGAAGGCAAGTTGCCTTCGCCAACCGGCAATGGAAGGAAACGAGCTATGTCTGGACACTCAAAATGGTCTACCATCAAGCGCAAAAAGGGTGCCAATGACGCCGCCCGCGGCAAGGTATTTACACGCCTGGCGCGTGAGATCCAGATTGCCGCCCGCAATGGCGCTGACCCGGCAGCCAATTTCACGCTGCGGATGGCCATTGACCGGGCACGCGCCGAAAATATGCCCAAAGAGAATATAGACCGCGCCATTCGCCGCGGCGCCGGGTTGGAGAAGGACGCAGCCGAGATCGAAGAGGTAAGCTACGAAGGGTATGCGCCTCATGGCGTTGCCATGATCGTCCAATGTCTCACCGACAACCGCAACCGCACCATCGCCGAAGTGCGTCGCGCCTTTACGCGCGCCGGCGGCAGCCTCGGCGAGCCTGGCTCGGTAGCCTGGCAGTTCTCCGAGAACGGCTACATCGTCTACAATCTCGTTGACGATGAGGGCAAGTCCAAAAAGCTGGACCCAGACGAGATTTTCATGGCCGCCCTGGATGCCGGCGCCGTGGATGTCATCACCAGCGATGACGCCGTTGAGGTCTATACTGAACGCGCCGACCTCGCCCAGGTCAGCCAAGCTTTGAGCGATGCAGGCTTCGAGCCGGATGAGGCCAAGCTGGTCTTCAGGCCGAATACCACCATCGCTTTGCCGCCGGAGGAGGCAGGCACCGTGCTGAACTTGCTGTCTGCCTTGGAAGAGCTGGATGACGTCAGCAATGTCTATCACAATCTGGAGCTGACCGACGAGCTGGTCGCCCAGTTCGCCTAGCTACATGGAGAGCAAGCGACGGTGCCGGTAGCTCCTGGGGAGCCTTCGCCGTCATCGGCGGCGTCCTCACTGCCAGTGGATTCATTGCCGGCAGATGCATTGCCGGTAAGTTCATCGTCCCAACCATCGTCTGCTTCATCGCCCGCCGCCATGAACCATGCAGCCACCCATGTGCCGGTGCTTGAGCATGTAGCCTTGGGCATTGACCCAGGCACGGCCATCACCGGCTATGGCGTGGTCGGGCTAACGGTCGAGGGGCGCTTCGAGCTGCTGGCTTGCGGGGTCATTCGCACCGAGGCAGGCGTTCCCATGCAGCTACGGCTCCGCGAGCTATTTGAGGATTTACAGCGCATCATTGACGAGTTTCAGCCTGATTCGCTGGCGGTGGAAAAGCTCTTCTTCGGGCGCAATGTAACCACCGCCCTTTCGGTAGGACAGGCGCGCGGCGCGGTCTTGCTGGCTGCGGCCATGCGCAATCTAGCGGTATTCGAGTATACGCCGGCGGAGATCAAACAAGCCATCGCCGGCTATGGCAATGCTGAAAAACAGCAGGTACAGGAGATGGTACAGCGGCTGCTGGACCTGCCGTTTGTCCCCAAGCCCGACGACGCGGCCGACGGCGTCGCCGTGGCAGTCTGCCATTTACAATCGCTGCACTATCAAAAGCGGGTCGCCGAAGCCGAACGCTGACATCATTGCTTCCTACGCCCCGGCAGCGCCCCAGACAAGGCAGGTATATGTCACATGCATCTTCATCTCCTGAATCCGATGTGGCGACGCGTCCCCAGGTCCATATCCTGGTCGTAGAAGATGATCTGGCGCTGCAAAAGCTCATCAAGGTCTCTCTGGAAAGGGCAGGCCACACGGTGACGCTGGCCAGCACAGGGGGAGAGGCGCTCCACTTGGTCCGGCGATTGCCCATCGAGCTGATGTTGCTGGATATTATGCTGCCGGACATGAGCGGCTTCGAGGTTTGCCGCATGGTGCGCCAGTTCTCCGATGTGCCGCTGGTGATGCTCACGGCGCTCAACCGGCCGGAGGATATCGTCTACGGCTTTGACCTTGGGGCCGACGACTACATCACCAAGCCGTTCCGGATGCGCGAAGTCCAGGTCCGCATAGACGCCATCCTCCGCCGCCTACGGTGGCAGGAGCACCGCATCTTGACCGGCCAGCTCCAGCTCAACGGCATTACGCTCAACGAGCGGACCCAAGAGGTCACGGTGCGCGGGGCGCTTATCCACCTGACGCCCATCGAGTACCGGCTCTTGCGCTATCTGATGCTGCGCGCCGACCGCCCCATCAGCAAAGAGGAGTTGTTTGAGCAGGTCTGGGGCTATGAGCTGGCCGGGGGCACCAACCTGGTCGAGGTCGCTATCCGGCGGCTGCGCGGCAAGATCGAGGAAAAACCGTCCCAGCCCCGGTTGATCGTTACGGTCCACGCCGTGGGCTATAAGTTTGTCTCAGAGCCGGCGCCGAGTCTGGTGACTGAATAGATCACGCCGGATAGAGTTCAACCGCTAGAACGAGAAGAACCAGCGTATGATCCGGATGGTAAGCGGCGCAGTCATCGCCCACGGCAAAGACTATCTCATTGTAGATGTGGGCGGCGTGGGCCTCAAGGTCTTTGTGCCCGAGCCGGTAGCGATGGAGCAAAGTCAGGGCGGGCCGATCCTCCTCCACACCTATTTGCAGGTGCGTGAGGATGCGCTCAACCTCTATGGCTTTACCGATGAGGAAGAGCTAGCGATGTTTGAGCTACTGCTGGGCGTCAGCGGCGTCGGCCCCAAGGTGGCGCTGGCGACGCTGGGCGTGCTCAACCCGGATGCGCTGCGGCTTGCCATCGCCAACGAGGAGCCGGGGCTGATCGCGCGGGTGCCGGGTGTCGGCAAGCGCACGGCGGAAAAGATCGTGCTGGAGCTGCGAGACAAGGTCAAGCAGGTCGGCGGCCTCCAGGCGCTTGCGACGGCCACCGAGGTGGACACCGAGGTGATCGACGCGCTCATCGCGTTGGGCTACAGCGTCGTCGAGGCCCAGCGCGCCGTCCAAAAAGTGCCCAAAGAGGCGACCGGCGTGGAGGAACGGCTGCGTCTGGCCTTGAGCCAGTTCTCCTGATTCCCACCCCATCCCCACACCAAAGTTATCATACCCCAATGGGCCTGGCGCTTTGACACAGCGCGCCGCCCGCCCTATAATTGTCCTGTTAGCCAACAAACGGCAGTTTGTCCAAAAACGCTGCTTGCGAAAGCGCTCTAAAGAATACTCTAAAGAATTAGGACAATGAATTAGGACGGATCTGCATGGCCGAAGTACAAACTCTGCGCAAGGGCAATATCTACGAAGAAGACAACCAGCTCTGGCGTGTGCTGGACTACCAGCACATCAAGATGGCGCGCGGCGGCGCGACCATTCGCCTCAAGGTGCGCAATATCCGCAGCGGCGCCACCGTAGAAAAGACCTACAACAACGGCGCCCGTGTCCAGGATGTGCGCCTGGACCAGCGCCAGGTGCAGTACCTCTACAACGACGGCGAGTTCTACCACTTCATGGACACGGACACCTTTGAGGAGATCACCCTCAGTCCCGATGCCCTGGAGGGGGTAAAGGAGTATTTGCTCGACAACATGGTGGTCGAGCTGGAATCCTATGATGGGGAGCCGCTCAATGTCCGCCTGCCTACCACGGTAGACCTGAAGGTGGTCTGGGCCGAAGCGGCCGTCGCGGGAGACACGGCCAACGCGCCCACCAAGCAGGTCGAGCTGGAGACGGGGCTGCGGATGCAGGTGCCCATGTTTGTCAAAGAGGGCGACGTGATCCGGGTGGATACCCGCGACGGCAGCTATGTGACCCGCGTGCAGAAATAACCGCCGCGCGCCGGGGTGCGAAGGGCGAGGCGCGCCAAACTTGCTTTTTTCGACCGCTCCGGCTATACTGTAGAGCCGTACTCCAGCGATGGTACGCCGTTGTAGCTCAGTCGGTAGAGCAGCGCCCTCGTAATGCGCAGGTCACCGGTTCAAGTCCGGTCAACGGCTCCAGAGCCTTCAGGCCGATCCGAAAGTGGATCGGCCTGTATTTTATTGGTGACCATCCGGTCAGGGTAGCGGCGGCCCGCCGTGAAATGGGTGCTATTTTCGTGAACAGCAGGGCGCGGCCTCCCCGTCGGTGCGGTATTCGGCGCCACTCGTGGCGCGCACGGCCCTGGCTGCGAGAACAGGCACCGCCTCGCCCTGACGCTTTTGGGGCCATGGCACGCACGCCTATGCAGCGGGCGGGGGGAACGGGCTTAGGGCGAGATGAAGCAAAAAGCCGCCGGCTCGTTGCCTGAGCGGCCTCTCTGCTGGGTGCAGCCGTCCTCGACCCAGTCGCCGGCTCGAGAGGC
>DATLZJ010000218.1:0-4669 GCA_035574055.1 Caldilineaceae bacterium | reverse complement strand
GCGGCTACACCGGCACTATCCTCGGCGCGCTCATCCTCAGCGTGCTCAACTCCATGCTCACCTTTCTCAACGTCGGGCAGGCGATCCAGCAGGTGGTCTACGGCCTGATCGTGCTCGTGCTGGCCTGGGGCTATGCGAGCCTGACCCGCAGGACGTAGTCGGCGGGCGGGATCATAGGCTCGAACAGGAGCCATTCCCATGCGCGGCAAGGCGACCTTCGACTGGCAGATCCGTGAGGATGACCCGCAAGCAGAGCCGGCGCAACCAGCCTTCGCCGCGCCGCGCCCCACGCGCGGGCGATGGACGACCCTGCTGGGGCTGGCGGGCGTCTTCCTGGCGGCGTTGGGCGTTGTCGGCCAGCAGGTTGTGCGCCGGGCCGAGGCGAACCTAGCCCGCGTCGAAGGCGAATTGGCCGCCGCGGCCGAGGCAGAGGCCTGGCTGGCCCGCCGTGAGGCCCTCTACCAGACCCTGGCCCCGCTGCCCCCGCCCTGGCGCGAGGCCGCCGGCCAGGCAGTCACCGCCCCGGCGGTCGAAGTCCAGCAGATCGAACTGGTGGAAGAGCTGGCGCTGGTTGACCTGCGGGTCAATGTCCCCGAAGCGCCCTGGTACAGCGGCCCCTATCGCCAGGTGCGGGTCTACCGGGAGGGGCCGGAAGGCTGGGCGCCCGCCCGTCCAGTCGAGGCGCTCTGGGGCGAGCGCGCCGCCCACACCACCGCCTTCTTCCGCATCGAGTTCGGCGCGCGCGACCAAGCCACCGTGCGCGCCATGGCCCGGTCGCTGGACCTGACCTACCTCCAGTTGCGCCGGGACCTGGGACTGCCGCCGCCCTCCCCGTATGAGCAGATGACCATCCGCCTGGTGGTTGGGCCGGGCTTCGACCAAAGCCTGGACATTGGCGAGCTGCGCTTTGGCGGCTCGACGCTGCTGACGCCGCCGCCGGAGCTGCTGCCCCGCCCGGCCTCCATGGCGCTGGCCCCCGCGCTCCACCAAGCCGTCTCGCTGCCGCTGGCAGTCAAGACCTTTGCCGAAGCGCGCGGCCGCTATACGGTCCCCTGTGAATGGCGATCCCTGGCGAACGGGCTGGGTCTCTTCTTGCGCTGGGAAGGAAAGGAGCTGCCCTCGCGGCGGCGCTGGGAGCAGGAGAGGAAATTATCCAGTTGGCTAGATGATCTCGGCCCGCCGCGCCTGGAGCATATCATCGCGGTAGGGCACGATTGCTGGAACCTACCCGCCTACATGGAGATCGAGGCGCCGGTCTATGGCCGGCCTGTGCCGCGGCCGGAGCTGGCGGCGACCCTGATCGAGTACGCGGTACACGCCCATGGGCGGCAGGTGCTGCCCGCGCTCCTGCGCGGCTTCGCCCGCTACGAGGGTTGGGAGGAGCTGGCGCCCGCAGTCTTTGGCGTGGAGCCGGCAGAGCTGGAGGCCGGTTGGCAGGCATATCTGGCCGCCCGTTGAGCGGATTACCCAATGCGGATGTGGGGACAAAGCGGATGTATACTAGAGGGGTGAATAACCGGCAGGCGCCGTTGCCTGCCCTAGCTCAATACCGCTCCGCAACTGTTTTGGAGAAACCTATGTCCTATCCCGCGACCATGACCGCCGCCCGCCTCTATGGGCCGAAGGACCTGCGCGTTGACCAGGTCCCCCACCCCGGCCCCCCTGGCCCCGGTCAGGTCTTATTGCGCGTGACTGCCGTCGGCATCTGCGGCAGCGACCTCCATACCTACCAAGACGCCCGCATCGGCGATACGGTGCTGCAAGCGCCCCTGACCCTCGGCCATGAGTTCGCCGGCGTGGTAGAGGCATTAGGGCCGGGGGAAATGCTGGACGGCGAGTTCAAGCCGCTGCAACCGGGGATGCGCGTCGCCGTGGACCCGGCGCAGCCCTGTGGTCGCTGCGAGATGTGCGAGCAGGGCCACCCAAACCTCTGTCATCGGCTCCACTTCTGCGGCCTCTACCCGGACCCTGGCAGCCTCGCCCAATGGATGCATGTGCCCGCCCATACCTGCTTTCCGGTTCCCGCTTCGATTGACGACGCCGAGGCGGCGCTGCTGGAACCGCTGGGCGTGGCGATTCACGCCACCGACCTCGCCAAGCTGCGCGTGGCGGAGAGCGTCGCCATCCTGGGGGCCGGCTCCATCGGCCTCTGCCTGCTCCAGACAGTGCGGGCGTCGGGCGCACAGCCCATCTTCGTGATCGACCAATTCCCCTGGCGGCTGGCCGTCGCCGAAGAGCTGGGCGGCATCCCCATCAACTTCCGTGATGAAGACCCGGTCAAGGCGGTGCAGCAGGCGACGCATGGCCGAGGCGTGGATGTCGCCATCGAGGCCGCTTGGGCCGACCACTCCATCCAGCAAGCCGCGGAGATGGCGCGGCTGGGCGGGCGGCTGGTGTTGGTGGGCATCCCCGGCAACAACCGCTTTGAGATGAACCACGCCACCGCCCGGCGCAAGGGGTTGACCATCCGCATGTCGCGGCGCATGAAGCACGTCTACCCGCGCGCCATCCGGCTGGCGCAAAGCGGCGTCGTCAACCTCACCGGCCTCATCAGCCATCGTTTTCCGCTGGAGCAGGCGCCGGAAGCCTTCGCGCTCAACGACGCCTATCGAGACAACGTAGTCAAGGTGATCATTGATGTAAGCTGAGATAGCAGCCAATCCGGCGACATTCCACCAACGTTTCACTTGAGTGCGGCAGATCCTCCTCCGGTCATCGCCGTGGCGGCTGGGCGCTTCCGGCGTCTGTTCAAACAAGGAGGTAGACAGGATGCGAGCATGGATGCCGACACTGCTGATTCTGCTCCTGACAGCGGCCTGCCGGCCGATTCAGGCGCCCAACCTTCCCTTCGGCGCGGCGGCGCTCCCGCCGGGAGTAGCTTCCGCCCTCGCCCAACTTCCTATCGCCCAGCGCGCGGCGGCCAGCGTCGAGGCGGCGACGGCAGAAAGTCCCTTTGTCACCCTCTATCCGGCCTTGCGCCAGGCCCCGGCCCCGGCCTGGCTGCGCGCCGGCACGCGCGTCACCTATCGCGTCGGCGCGGCCACCTTTGCCGATCCACGCCTTCCGCGCACCGACCGGAATACCCCCAATCCCACGCCCTCGGGCGAGGGGTTGCTGCAATACGATGTGGTTGCGCAAACCCGCGGCAATCTGGTCTTCGTCTCCTCGGCGCTCAACACCCAGATCCCAGGCCAACCCCCGTCTCTCCTCTCGTATGGGGTGGGTCTGCCAGGGGCGGGTGAATTCTGGTTCTCTCCCCTCGTCTTGGAAACCGCCGAGACGGCTGCTTCCGAAGTCTTCCAGGTACAGCGCATGCCGCTGACCATCGAGGGGGTGGATTATACAGTCGTGCGGATGCAGACCAATACGGAGGTGCGGGTGGGCACATGGGATCCCCGCGATCCCCGGCCCGGACAGGGGGAGGAAGTGTGGGCGTTCGACACGGCGACGGGGATCTTGGTCTTCTACCGCCAAGCCCTCTTCTGGCCCGACGGCTCCCAGCGCAGTGGCATCACCATGAGCTTGCTCGGCCAGCGCCGGGTGCAATTCCCCTGGCGCGGGGGCAGCGTACCCGATTGGGTGCGGCCACGCGTGACGCTGACCTTCCAGGGCAGCCAGGCGCTCGACATCGGGATTCCTCCCCTGGTCCCCTTATCCGTCCAACTCAACGCTCGTATTACCCGGGTAAATACGCTATGGAGCGAGCATACGCTGCAAACGATCATGAGCGGTGACGAGATCGCCAACAGCGCCGGCGCGACCGGCGTCATGCAGCTCTTTAGCGGCCTCTGGCTGCCGCCGGAAGCCTTGGCCGGATTGGAGGCGGGCGCTGTGCTGGACTATGACCGGCTGACCCAGATCGAGACGCGCGTCGAACGGGCGAGCAGCCGCCAGGTCGTTCTGGCCGCCGAGGGGCCAGGCCATCTGACGCGGCTCACCTACGACGGGCGCGATGGCCGGCTCACCGGCATCTATCAGGAGGCGCACACGCCAACCGGAACGCTTTATACCAACCTGGTCGGGGCGCCCTGAGGCTGCCTCCGTCCTGCCGGCGGGACGGGAGCAGCCCCTTCTCGATGCTTGGCAGCCCTGGCTACCGCGGCCGGACCGCAGCCAGGGCGTCATCCACAAAAATCCACCCGTGGCCGGTGGCATCGTCGCCCCAGCTCTCGGTCAGAGGCGTGCCGTCGCGGTGGGTGACGTTGACGCTGCCTGCCGGGATTGGCGTCGCCGCTCTCTCCAGCAGCGTCTCCAACTTGCCGGGTCCCCAGGAAGCCGGGTCGTTAAGCGCGCCGAAGGTCGCATCGGCGTTGTTGAGACTCCCCTTCTTCTCCAGCATCAGGGCGACAATGCCCGCCACCGTCGGCGCCGAGAAGCTGGTGCCGCTGATAAAGAGGTACTGGAAGGGGGCTGCGCTGGCATTATCGGGCGTGGCCTTGCTGGCGCAGGTGCGGTTGTTGGTGCCGGCTGTCACCTGACCGTCCTGATAGAGCTGGGCGCAGGGATAGGGCAGGAGCAGATAACGGCCGGTAGAAACAATGTCAAGATACTGGCCGGCCAGTTGGCGGCTGCTGAAGCCGGCCACGTAGATCTCCTCCACCCCCTTCGGCTCTGGGACATCGTCAATCCACCAGGTTTTGTCCGGATAGGGCGTCCACTGCTGAATCCA
>DATLZJ010000217.1:0-4961 GCA_035574055.1 Caldilineaceae bacterium | reverse complement strand
CCGCCACAAGTCGCGCAAGTGACCGGCGAGGTCGGCGGTTCGGCCCCGCTGCCCTTACAACGGTCACAGACCTCCAGACGCGGGATCTCTAGCTCGCGCTCTGTGCCAAAGACCGCCTCCTCGAAGGTCAAGGTGATGTCGGCGCGCAGGTCGGCGCCAGCGCGGGGCTGGCGCCGGCTGCGCCCTGTGCTTGCGCCAAAGCCGCCGAAAATCTCCTCGAAGATACTGCTCAGGTCGCCGAAGCCCCCGCTGAAATCACCGAAGCTCGCGCCCTGCAGCCCATCATGGCCGAAACGGTCATAGGCGGCGCGCTTCTGGTCATCGCTCAGAACCTGATAGGCTTCGTTGATCTCCTTAAAGATCACCTCGGCCTCAGGGGATTTGTTCACATCCGGGTGATATTTTTGGGCGAGCTTGCGAAAGGCCCTCTTAATGGTTTCCTTGTCGGCTGTGCGCTCTACACCCAGGACCTCGTAATAATCGCGTTTGCTCATAAGCCGCTATCTTCACTCCCAATTGATAATCCAGGCGCACAGGCCCGCCAGCGCCACCGTCGCTCCCACCAGCGCCGCCCACTGGCCGGGCAGAAACCCGACATGGCGCGCACTCAAATAGAGGATGATCACCATCCCGATCGCAAGCACCAGCCAGTTAGATAAGACCGGATGCTCGTTCCAAAAACGCTTGATTGCTTCCATGCTACCTTGGCGTCATCCCCTTGGCGTCATCCCCTGCGGATATTCGCTGTAGCCCCCAACCCGGGCCAGCCGTTTGGGATAGAGCCGCTTTAGCTCCTCCCAAATGGCATCCAACTGGGCGTACAACTCATCCAGCGTCCCGCTGTTATCAATCACCCGGTCAGCCTGATTGATCTTGGCCGCTTGGGGGGATTGCATGCTCATCCGCTGGCGAGCCTGGGCTTCGGTCATGCCGCGCAGCTCCATCAACCGCCGGAGCTGAACCTCCGGGCGGGCGGTTACCACCCACACCTCGTCACAGAGCGTGACCATCGCCCCGGCCTCCAGCAGCTTGACCGCCTCCAGCACCACCACGGAGGAGGTGGTCTGGTCTAGAATCTGCCGGGTCATCGCAAAGACGGCCGGGTGGACGATCTGCTCCAGGCGGCCCAAGCGGGCTGCGTCGGCAAAGACGATCTGGCCCAGGGCCGCGCGGTTGACCGTCCCATCGGGGCGCAAGATTTGCGGGCCGAATTCGGCCACAATCGCCTGATAGGCCGGGCCGTCCGGCTCCATTGCTTTGTGCGCCAACTTGTCGGCGTCAACGATTTGGGCGCCTTTACGCGCCAGATACTCCAACACAGTGCTCTTGCCCGTAGCAATGTTGCCGGTCAAACCGATGATGAGGGAGTTGGCAGCCATACCTGGTTGTCTACCGTGCAGGTGGTTTTTTATGTGATTGATTCAAGGCCGGTCGCGGAAGATGGCGTTGGCGCCCCCGCGCTCTTACCGGCTTGCTTCTGAATATGCAATTTTGGTCTTGGCAGGCGCAACCTGAACCGTCTTGCATCGCACACTGCACATGAGCAAAAATTATACCACATTGGGCGCTCGCCAACGGAGTTTCAAGACCCCAAATGCCGCCAAAACCAGGTTGCCGCCAAAACCAGGTTGACAAAAGATAGATGCCTCACCTATACTTCATCTGGTTTTCCACAGAGGCTTTGCCAGGGCTGTCTAGGGCGCAGCCAACTTTCTGTGGCGCGGGCAGACCGGCCGGGTTCGCCGTCCACAGAGAGCGATACACCAGCACGATCTCTATACCATCCAGAGAGCCGGCGCCCACTTGGCCGGCCATGTGCTCTTACCCTAAAGACAGTCCTCTTCTTGGCGCGAAACAGGCGTCAGCCGGATGGTCCGCCGGAAAAATGCATCCTTGTGAAAATGTATCGCTGTGAAAATGGCAGCACAAGCGCTCAACGATAAACCATAAGCGTATCACCATCCATCTATGCGTCTTTCCACCCTCCGTTGATTCAGGATCATTTACGATCATTGACCAACCATGACCAAGGAGATGTGTCTATGCGACGTAGGTTCCTGCTTGTCACTTTGCTGATCATCTTCTCGCTTGTGCTGGCAGCCTGTGGCAGGGGCGAAGAGGCGCCCGCCGAGCCTGAGCAGCCCGCCGCGACTGAAGCGGCAACGCCGGCAGAGGCGGAAGCGGCCGAGACCCCAACCGAGGAGGCCGCCGCGCCTGCTGAAGGGGCGGCGGCATCGGAAGAGGTGACCGGGACGGAAGAAGTGACCGGCGCCGAGGAAGTCACTGCGACGGAAGAAGTCACCGAGACGGAAGAGGTCACCGGCGCCGAGGAGGTGACGGAGACGGCCTCCGCCGGCGCGGCAGGCGGCACAGTCATCAAGGTCGCCACTCAATCCCCCTTGAGCGGCCCCCAGTCGGTCTTGGGCGTCGCCATCAAGAATGGCGCCCAGCTTGCGCTGGAGCAGCGCAGGGCAGAGGTTGAGGCGCTCGGTTTCTCGCTGGAGTTGGTTCCCTTCGACGACCAGGCCACGCCGGATATCGGCGTCGCCAATGCCAAGCAGATCGTCGCCGATCCGGCGATTCTCTGCCTTGTCGGCCATCTGAACAGCGGCGTCATGATCCCCAGCATGGAGGAGTATCACAACGCCGGGCTGGCCGCAGTGTCGCCGGCCAACACGAACCCGGTCGTCACCGACCGCGGCTATCCGGAGATCAACCGCGTCGTCGGTCGTGATGATGTCCAAGGGGTTGTAGGCCAACGTTTTGCCTTTGAAGAGCTGGGCCTCCAGAGCGTCTATATCATCCATGACAAGACCGCCTATGGGCAGGGCGTAGCCGAGTTCTTCCGCCAGGCCGCCGAAGAAGCCGGTATGCAGGTCTTGGGGTTTGAGGGCACCGAGGAGCAGGCCAACTTCGACAGCATCATCACCCCGATCATCGCCGCCAATCCGGAGCTGGTCTACTTCGGCGGCATCTACAGCCAGGCAGGCATCTTCTTCCGGCAAGCTCGCGAGAAGGGCGTGCAGGCTACCTTTATGGGACCGGACGGCATGGACAGCTCGGAGCTGGCGAGCCTGGCGGGCGATGCCGTCGTGGGCATGTACTACTCTACGGTCGCCGGGCCGCCCACCGCGTACCCTGGCACGGCCCAATTTATCGCCGACTACGAGGAAGCGTTTGGCGAGCAGGTACAGCCCTTTGCGGCCCAAGCCTATGACTCGATGAACATCTGCATCAACGGCATCATCTCGGCAATCGAGGCCAACGGCGGGGAGATGCCCAGCCGCGCCCAAGTCGCCGAGGCCGTTCGCGCCACAGCCGACTATCCGGGCATCACCGGCACCATCACCTTCAACGAGAAGGGCGACAAGACGGTTGCCACCTACTTTGTGCTCCAGGTGCAATCGGCTGATCCTGCCGAGTGGAACAATAATCAAGTGGTCCAGACCTTGGAGATCGAGGCGCCAACCGAGTAACCGCTGCTCCGTACCCCGATGCAACAGTGCAGGCCCACCCATTCCTCTAGTGGACCTGCACTGTTCCTATATAGACGGCTGCGGGCAAAGCCAACGCCTTGCAGCGGTCTACCTGTGATAGGACCAATCTATGCAGATACCCAGGACCAATCCACTCGAAGCTGTGCTCCGCCCGCTGGGCCAGTTGTTGCTCTTCGTCATCGGCAGCAGCCTGGTCATCTCCGCTTTCATGGTTGCTGCCGCCTTCCTCTTTCGCGGGACACGCGCCGATATGGACCTGGTGCAGATCACCCTTGTCCTGCTTCCCCAGGTGCTCATAGACGGCATCACCCTGGGCTTTGTCTATGCCACCATCGCCCTGGGCTACACCATGGTCTATGGCGTGCTGGAGTTCATCAACTTCGCCCACGGGGAAATCTTCATGTTCGGCGCCTTCGCCGGCGTCGAACTGGCGATCCTGCTCGGCAGCGGCGGTCTGCTGAACGAAGCGACCGGGGTCACAGCCTACCTCTACATTGTCATCAGTGTGCTGGCCGGCATGTTGATTGCCGGTACGCTAGCCGTCACCGTGGAGCGGGTCGCCTATCGCCCCTTGCGCGGGTCCCCCCGGCTGGTGCCGCTCATCTCGGCCATCGGCGTCAGCTTCTTTCTTCAAGATAGTATGCGCTTTCTACAGAGCGCGATCAACGGCGACTTCTACCGCTCCTTCCCGACCTTCGGCCCCTTCTCGCAGCGACTTGTCCTCTTTACGGTCGAGCTGAATCAACGCCCACTGGATATCGGTATCCAAATCAAATCCATTATTATGATCGTGGTTGGCCTGGCTATGCTGGTCGGGCTGAACTATTTGGTGAATGCCACCAAGCTGGGCAAGGCCATTCGCGCCGTGGCGCAAGACCAACGCACGGCCAGCCTCATGGGCATCAACGTCAACGCGATCATTGCCATGACCTTTCTGATCGGCGGCGCGCTGGGCGGCGCGGCCGGCGTGCTCTTTGCCTTTAAATTTACGCGTGTGGACCCCTTTGTCGGCTTTCTGCCCGGCCTCAAGGCTTTCACCGCCGCCGTTCTCGGCGGCATCGGCAACATCACCGGCGCCATGTTGGGCGGTATCGTCTTAGGACTGCTGGAGTCCTTTGCCGCCGCCTATCTCTCCATCTTTACCAATGGCGCGTTTGGCGCAGAGTATAAGGACATTCTGGCCTTCGCCATCCTGATCTTGATCCTCATCTTCAAGCCGTCGGGGTTGCTTGGACAGACTGTAGGGCAAAAGGCCTAAGGAGGAGCATCCGATGAGCAGCCTCGCCCAACCCATGTCCCTCTCGCCGGTCCAGCGGCTGCTGCGCGGCCCGACCGGCCTGCTTCTGGTGGTCGCCTATATCGCGGGCGCTACCTATATGGTCACGCAAGAGCCACGCTCATTGCTCTGGCGCTTGCTCTTCCTGGCGGGCCTGTTGTTTGTCTACTACATGCCACAGCGTATCC
>DATLZJ010000216.1:0-12148 GCA_035574055.1 Caldilineaceae bacterium | reverse complement strand
GCCAACCCCGATGCGGCCTTCCGGCTGGCCGCATACCTGACTACACCGGAGAGCAACGCGGCCTGGGCCACTGCCACCGGCAATCTGCCGCCGGGACTCGACCAGGCGACTGCCTGGCTGGCCGAGCAGCCCGCCTATGCGCCCTTTGTCGCCGCCCTCGATAATGCGCTACCCTGGACGGGGCCGCCCGGTTTTGCCGATGGCGTCGAGATCGCCAACAGCGTGTTGGCCGCCGCCTTTGACGGCGATGCAACAGTCGAGGATGTCCGCAGCCGGCTGGAGATGCTGGCCGCGCCGCCTTCCCCACCTGGGCCGTAGGCGTTCAGCCCGCCGCTTCCGTCCCCACAACCTGCGCAACCAACAGTGCATCCCATCTATGATTGCATCAGGGGGTGGCTTTGGGTATACTGCATGGCGGCGTGCGGATGTTGCACGCTGTCTCGACCCAAGCGTCAAGACCAAAGCATAGGCTTTAAGCTGCGTTGTCACCAGCGGGCATCAAAAGAAAAGGAGTGATTCCGATGGCTGTACGTACTTCCGAGGCTATCTGGCGCGGCACCCTCAAAGAGGGCAACGGCACCATGCGCGTCGGCAGCGGCCACTACGATGGTCCTTTCACCTATGCGTCCCGGTTTGAATCGGGCGAAGGCACCAACCCGGAAGAATTGCTCGGCGCGGCCCATGCCGGTTGCTTCTCGATGTTCCTGGCCGCGTTGCTGACCAACAACGGCTACAAACCGACCCAAATCCACACCACCGCCACCGTCCATCTAGGCCAAGGCCCCACCATTACCAAAATCGAGCTGAACACCGAGGCCCAGGTGCCGGATGTGGACGAGGCCAAGTTCAATGAGCTGGCCCAGCAGGCCAAGGCGAACTGCCCGGTGTCAAAGGCGCTGGCCGCGGTCAACGAGATCACCCTCAACGCCAAGCTCGTCTAACGGTTGCGATAGCAGCGTTTGTTCCGGGAGGCGGTGGCAGAGCCGTCTCCCGCGCTTTCCGGCCTCCTTCTGCCCACACTGCCATACATCGCACAATTCCACAAAAGATGAATCCTCAAGTAGAGCACTATTTGGCCGCAGAGGCGGACCGCCAACTAGCGGAGCTGATAGAGTGGCTGCGCATCCCCAGTATCAGCACGCTGGCCGCCCATCAGCCGGATGTCGCCCGCGCAGCCGAGTGGCTGGCGGCGCATTTGCGCCGCATCGGCTTGGAACATGTCAGCCTCATCGAGACCGAGACCCAGCCGATGGTCTACGCCGACTGGCTCCATGCCGGACCGGAAGCGCCAACGGCGCTGGTCTACGGCCATTTCGACGTACAGCCGGTGGACCCTCTCGACCAATGGCGGACGCCGCCCTTCGCGCCGGAGATACGCAATGGCAACCTCTACGCCCGCGGCGCTTCCGACGACAAGGGCCAGACCTTTATCCATGTCAAAGCGGTCGAGGCGCTGCTCCAGACGACAGGACGGCTACCGGTCAATGTCAAGTTCCTGGTGGAAGGCGAAGAAGAGTCAGGCAGCCGCGCCATCCGCAGCTATGTACCCCAACACCGGGCACAGCTTGCCGCCGATGCCATTCTGATCTCCGACAGCCATATGCTCACCCCAGACCAGCCGGCCATCGTCTACGGGCTGCGCGGCATGTGGACGGCAGAGGTCACTGTCACTACGGCGGCCCACGACTTGCACAGCGGCATGTACGGCGGCGTAGTCCACAACGCCAACCAGGCTCTGGCCGAGCTGTTGGCCCGGCTCCACGATGCGGAGGGACGGGTGACGGCGCCGGGGTTTTACGACGATGTGCGGGCGCTTCCTGCGGAGGAGCGGGCAAATCTGGCGCGCATCCCCTATGGCGAGGCCGAGGTGCTGGCCGAAAGTGGAGCCTTCCGGCTCTACGGCGAGCCGGACTATTCGGTCGTTGAGCGGCTGGGCGCGCGGCCGACGCTGGAGATCAACGGCATGTGGGGCGGCTTTACCGGCGAAGGCTTCAAAACCGTCATCCCCGCCCAGGCCTTTGCCAAGATCAGCTGCCGGCTGGTGCCCAACCAGGACCCGTACCGGATCGCCGAGCTGGTGAGCGACTACCTGCGCCGCATCGCGCCGCCCACGGTGCAGGTGGAGGTGCGCAGCACGCGCGGCGGGCGCGCCTTTCTCACCCCCTATGATTCGGCTGCCATCCAGGCGGCGGCGCGCGCCTGCCGCCGGGTCTTTGGCGCAGAGCCGGTCTATCTGCTGGAGGGGGGCGGCATTCCGGTGGTGACGGTCTTCCAGGAGACGCTCAAGGCGCCGATCGTGCTGCTCGGCTTTGGCCTGCCCGACGACAACCTCCACGCGCCCAATGAAAAGCTGCACCTGCCCAACTTCTACAAAGGCATCCGCGCCAGCATCGCCTTTCTCGAAGAGCTTGCCCAGGGGTAAAGGGGGGCAGTTCTGGCCGGCTCATTGCCCTTGCCTGCTGACCGCCGTGAAAAGTGTCATATTACCGTGAACGAAAAAAGAGGCGCTTCGTGAACAGCAGGGAGCGGCCTCCCCGTAGGTGCGGTATCCTACCGCTCAGGCAACGAGCCGGCGGCTTCCTGCTGCATAGGCGTGCGTGCCATGGCCCCCAAAAGTGTCAGGGCAAGGCGGCGCCTGTGCGCGCCGCTAGAGCGTGCGGTAGAATACCGCACCTACTTCATCTACCGTAGGCTATCGTAGGTGCGCTATCTTAGCGCGCGCTGGCACTGTGCGGCAGGATACCGCACCTACTTCATCTATCGTAGGCTATCGTAGGTGCGCTATCCTAGCGCACGCGCTGGCGCGTGCGGCAGGATGCCGTGCGCTTTGCTCATGCGCCGATTGGTCCTTCAGGAGAGAATCTACGGGTTATCACCTGACAGTGTGAACAGAAGCCGTGTTCTCGATGTTATGAGCGAGAACACGGCGGCAGGAGCTGTTCCGCTCGGCGGACAAAGGCCGCCATCCACTCGACCAGCGCCTCGATATCGCCCAGGTGGGCCGTCTCGAAAGGGGTATGGGTGTAGCGGGCCGGGAAGGCTGCCAGGCCGGCGGGAATGTCGGCCTTCATGAGCGCGGCCCCATCGCTGCCGAAGGAGCCAAAGACCGCGTGCTGGATCACGATCTGGGCGTCGGCGGCGGCCTGCTCCAGGGCGCGGGTAACGCCGGCGTCGTAGTGGACCAGGGAATCCTTGTGGACCAAGACCGGCCCGCCGCCCAAGCGCAGCGGCATCATATCCTCCGGCACACCCGGAATATCACCCGCCAACCCGATCTCCAGCACCACCGCCGCATCATACTCCTGGCGTGCGCCGAGGGCGGAGGCGCCGACCAGACCGATCTCCTCCTGGACCGTCGCGGCCAGCGTCAGTTGGCAGCCCATCTCCGCAGGAGGCGTCCGGCGCAGCACCTCGGTCATCACCGCCAGCAGCACCCGGTCGTCGAAAGCCTTGCCCACGATATGCGGCCCCCACTGCTCGGTCGGCGCATCCCAGACCACACGCGTCCCTGGCGTCACCCCGCGCGCCAACAACTCCTCGCGGCTCAGGCCGGTATCCACCCAAAAATCGCGCCAGGACAGCTCGCGCGGCTCGTCGAGGGCGAGCGTTGCCAGATGGCCGGTGGTGGTGGCGATGACGCCCGGCAGGCTGCCGCTGCGGGCCAATACCTTGACGCGCTGGCCGATGGTGAACGCGTTGCGCAGGCTGGTGGTGCGGGTCCAGGCCTGGCCGTTGGCAAGCCAGAGAAAGCCGTCGGGATGGATGGCGCGCACCAGATAGGTCAGCTCGTCGGCGTGGGCGACCATCAGCACCCTGGGGCCACGCCCGCCCACATGGGCGTAGAGGTTGCCGATGCGTGTGCGCTCCACCTGTGCACCCAGGCCGCGCCAAAGCGCGGTAACATGGTCGAGCACAGCGTGCTCCTGTCCCACAGGACCGATCAGCTCGGTCAGCTCTTTGATTAGGCCAAACATCGCGGCGGCTACCTCGACTCTTGGAGGACGTAGATGTGCAGGGAGGCCGGCAGGGTGTCGCGCGTCAGCTCCAGCTCGGAGCCGCCCACGAAGGTCACCATCTCTGCGGGATAGCGATTGGTGAACTCGGTGACCGGGTAAATCTTGAGCACCCCCTTCGGGCTGTAGTAGTGCATGGGGATGACCACGCGCGGGCGGATGGCCCGGATCGCCGCATCCAGGTCATCCAGGGCAATGGTGGCATGGCCGCCCGTGAGGGCGAACATCACGTCCACCTGGTCACGCAAGGCCGCCAGGTGCTCCTCCGCCAGGGGGTTGCCGATATCGCCAATATGGAGCAGGCGCAGCCCCTCCACCGTAAAGGTGTACATTGCATTATCTTCGGGGTCGCGGCCAAAGTCCCAAGTCAGGCTTTCCTGGGCCGGATAAGCCAGGATGGGCACTCCCTTCACCGTGATCCCCTCGCGCGGGACCTCCACCGCGTTGATGATGATAGGATTGCCGAGGATATGGCTGGGGTCGCTATGGAAGCGGTCGGTGGCGGAGCTCATAATGACCAAGTCAGCCGGCTCGGCAATCGGGTCAAAGTTCGAGCCGTTTGGGCCGGGCGTATACGGGTCCGTCACCACCGACACGCCGTCCCCCTCGATTCGGAAGCTGGCGTGCGCGTAGAATTTGACCTTCATGGTCCCTCGCTTGTGGGTTGCTCGCGTTTGGGCGCGCAGGCTATGGCGCGGTTGCCCGTTCCTGTGTGAAGAAGGTAAGCCACTGCTGCCAAATGGGCAGCGCCTGGGGGTCTAGCGTGGGATGCACGGCGGGCGCGGTCCCGTCGCCAGGTGGTGGAGGCGCCGTCGCAGAGGAGCTAGGCCGCGACACGGCGGCAGGGTCATCCTCCTCCACAATGATGATCACCCGGTCGCCTTCTTTGGCAAAGCCGAGATCATTGCGAGCCACTTCCTCCAGATAGGCGGGGCTGGTGACATAGGCATACTCGGCCTTGAGCCGCTGATTTTCCACCTTTGCTGCGGCGATCTCGGCGCGGGTCGCTGCAATCTGCGCGGCAATCGCATCTCGCTCGGCTTGCCGCCCGGTATAGCTGTAGACAAAAAAGCCACAGAGGGTAATGAGCAAAAAGAGTAGAACCCGGGGCCTACGAGATGGGTGCATCGCCGGAATCGCCAGACGTTGAGAAGGATTGGCTGCCATGCAGGGAGTATAGCACAGACGCCTGGAAACTCAAACGCCGGAAAAAAGAGGGAGACGGTCGTGACCGTCTCCCTCGAAGGTGCCGCAGGAGGGACTTGAACCCCCATGGGCTAATGCCCACTACGCCCTGAACGTAGCGCGTCTGCCAATTCCGCCACTGCGGCGCAGCCCCCATTTATTCAACAGGCAAACTATACCATAGGGGCCAGCGACTGTCAAATCGAAGAGCCGCCGCCTGCCGTTCCCCTCCCCACTGATCTGTGCTATCCACTGATCTGTGCTATGATGACAACCTATCAACCCCATGATTCACACGCGCGAACCCGCAAGAGGAACGCCCTATGCAACTCAACCAACAACCCTTCGGCGCCGTCAAGGCAGGGGCTATGGTGGACCTCTACACCCTGAGCAACGACCAGGGGCTGACCACCACCATCACCAACTATGGCGGCATCATCACCACATTATTGGCGCCCGACCGCCACGGCCAACCGGGCGATGTCGTCCTCGGCTATGACACACTCGACGACTATGTGGCCCGCAACCCCTATTTCGGCTGCATCACCGGCCGCTATGCCAACCGCATTGCCCAGGGCCGTTTCACCCTTAACGGCAAGACCTACCAACTGGCCCAGAACAACGGCCCCAACCACCTGCACGGCGGGCTAGTAGGCTTCGACAAAGTGATCTGGGCGGCGGAACCCTTCACCGCGCCCGACGGCGTGGGCCTGACGCTGACCTATCTCAGCCCCGACGGCGAAGAGGGCTACCCCGGCAATCTCTCGGTCACCGTCACCTATACCCTGACCGACGACAATGCTCTGCGCATTGACTATGCAGCTACCACCGACCAGCCGACCATCCTCAACCTGACTAATCACACCTATTTCAACCTGGCCGGTCATGGCGACATCCTAGACCATGTGCTGATGCTCAACGCCGATGCCTTTACGCCCGTAGATGAGACCGCGATCCCCTACGGCGAGCTGCGCCCGGTGGCGGGAACGCCCTTCGACTTCCGCCAACCCACCCGCATCGGCGAGCGCATCGAGCAAGACGACGAGCAGCTACGCTTCGGCCAGGGCTATGACCACAACTGGGTGATCAACGGCTCGCCGGGCGAACTGCGGCTGGCCGCAGTCCTGACCGAGGCGACCAGCGGGCGCACGCTCGAGGTCTACACCACCCAGCCGGGTATCCAGTTCTACAGCGGGAACCTGCTGCCCGACCTGACGGGCAAGGGCGGCCAACGCTACACCCGCCGCTCCGGCCTTTGTCTGGAGACGCAACACTTTCCCGACTCGCCCAACCAGCCGAGCTTCCCCTCCACCGTCCTGGAGCCAGGCCAGAAATACCTGGAGACCACCGTCTTCAAATTCAGCGCCGTATAAGGGAACTCACCGCAAAGGCGCAAAGAACGCAAAGATCAGAAACGAGGAATCAGAACGGTAGGAAGTGAAGGGCCTGCTCAAATCAACTTGTAGTAGCTTCGTTCACTTGCATCGCTCAGAGGAGCATCTGATCTTATCTTTGTCTGCCCTTTTCCGATCTTTGCGCGCTTTGCGTCCTTTGCGGTTCATATTCTGGAGGCTATTGTGGCAGTCAAGACCCCTGTACCGAGCGATATTGAGATCGCCCAGGCCGCTACCCTCGCGCCCATTGAGGCAATTGCCGAGAAGATGGGGCTGGCCCGCGCCGACATCGAGCTGTATGGCGATGCCATCGCCAAGGTGAAGCTCGAAGCGTTGGAGAAGCTGCAAGGGCGGCCCAACGCCAAATATATCGTCGTGACAGCCATCACCCCCACCCCCTTGGGCGAAGGCAAATCCACCACCACCGTTGGGTTGGGCCAGGCCATGCATCACATCGGCAAGCGCGCCACCATCGCCATCCGCCAGCCCTCCCAAGGCCCCACTTTTGGCATCAAGGGGGGCGCGGCGGGCGGCGGCTACAGCCAGGTGGTGCCCATGGAGCAGTTCAACCTGCACATGACCGGCGACATCCACGCCGTCACCGCCGCCAATAATCTGCTGGCCGCCATGATTGACAACCACATCTACCAGGGCAACGCGCTCAACATTGACCCTTACAGCATCACCTGGCGGCGGGTGCTGGATGTCAACGACCGGGAGCTGCGCAACATTGTTGCCGGGCTGGGCAGCAAGGGCGACGGCCGCCCCCACCAGACGGGCTTTGACATCAGCGTCGCCAGCGAGGTCATGGCGATCCTGGCGCTGACCACCAGCCTGCGCGACATGCGCGAGCGCTTTGGGCGCATTGTCATCGGCCAAAGCAAAGACAAAACGCCGATCACCGCCGAGGATTTGAAGGCGGCAGGCGCAATGACCGTGCTGATGAAAGAGGCCATCAAGCCCAACCTCTTTCAAACGCTGGA
This sequence comes from Caldilineaceae bacterium, assembly GCA_035574055.1. Taxonomy (GTDB): domain Bacteria; phylum Chloroflexota; class Anaerolineae; order Caldilineales; family Caldilineaceae; genus QEUY01. The sequence continues at coordinate 4,573 of DATLZJ010000216.1, read as the reverse complement.
GCAGACGCCGGCCCTGGTCCACGCCGGCCCCTTTGCCAACATTGCCCACGGCAACAGCTCGATCCTGGCCGACCAGATCGGCATCAAGACCGCCGACTATCTGATCACCGAAGCAGGCTTTGGCGCGGACATCGGCGCGGAGAAGTTCTTCAACATCAAATGTCGTTACAGCGGCCTGCGCCCCGACGCGGCGGTCATCGTCACCACCGTGCGGGCGCTCAAGCTCCATACGGGCAAGTACCGGGTGGCGCCAGGCAAGCCGCTGCCCGACGAGATGCTCAGGGAGAACCCGGACGACATCCATATCGGCGCGGCCAATTTGCGGAAACAGATCAGCAATGTGCTTCGTCACGGCGTCAGCCCGGTGGTCTGTATCAACCACTTCGCCAGCGACCACCCCAGCGAGATTGACGCCGTCTTCGCCGTCGCCAAGGAGCTAGGGGTGCGCTGTGCGCTGTCGGACCACTGGGCCGCAGGCGGGGCCGGCGGCGTGGACCTGGCGCGCATGGTGGTGGAGGCCGCCGAGGAACCAACCGACTTCCGCTTCCTGTACGACCTGAACCAGCCCATCAAGACCAAGATCGAGACCATTGCCCGTGAGATTTATGGCGCGGGCGAAGTGGTCTACGAGCCGCTGGCCGACGGCCAGATCCGCCAGTATGAGCGCAACGGCTTTGGCAACCTACCCATCTGCATGGCCAAGACTCACCTAAGCCTGACCGCCGACCCTAGTGTGAAGGGCGCGCCGGTGGGCTTCACCCTCCCCATACGCGAGGTGCGGGCCAGCGTGGGCGCAGGCTTTATCTACCCCCTGGTCGGCGAGATGCGCACCATGCCCGGCCTCTCCAGCCACCCCGCTGCCGAAACCATTGACATTGACTTCACCACCGGTCGTGTGGTAGGACTTTTCTAACCATTCTCGCCTGAGTTGAGGAACCTACGCTATGAGCTATGCTGAGCTGAGTCTGGAAGAGTTGTATTTGCAGATGCAGGACGACCTCTATGATGGGCTGAAGGACGAGATCCCGCTCCAGGTGCGTGAGGCGCTGGCCCGCGGCCAGACGCCCCAGGAGATTCTGGACAAGGGATTGGTGGCCGGGATGGACATCGTGGGCGTTGACTTCCGCGACGGCATCCTCTTTGTGCCCGAAGTGTTGCTGGCCGCCAATGCCATGAAGGCAGGGATGGAGGTGCTGCGCCCGCTGCTGACCGAGACCGGCGCGCCGCGCATCGGCACGATGATCCTGGGCACGGTCAAGGGCGACATTCACGACATCGGCAAGAACTTGGTGGCGATGATGATGGAGGGCGCGGGCTTCGAGGTGATCAACCTGGGCATCAATGTAGACGCCGATAAATTCATGGCGGCCATTAAGGAACACGCGCCGGACATTTTGGGCATGAGCGCGCTGCTCACAACGACCATGCCCTATATGAAGGTGGTTATTGACGCGCTGGGCGAGGAAGGGCTGCGCGATGAGGTCTATGTGATGGTGGGCGGCGCGCCTGTGACCGAAAACTTCGCCCGCGAAGTGGGCGCCGATGCCTACGGGCGCGATGCCGCAGTCAGCGTGGAGATTGCCAAGTCCTATATGGCGCGCAAGCGCGCCCGCTCCGCGGCGTGATTCACGCGCCTTGGTGACCTAGCCCGGCTCCCAACCGACTTTGTCACCGAGGCTCAGATTGAGCTGTGCTGTATGTTCTGGACGTGACGCATGTTGTACAGGGGCAGCTCGGCAAAGCTGATCTCGCCCCACCTGAAAGTGGGGCGCTGGCGCGCCTGCTCATCCGTGAGCGCGACCCTGTTCGCGCCAATAAATCAAATAGGTTTCCAGTTCATCTATTGAATAATTGCGGCCCCGAATTGGCGCCAAGTCTCGTTTGCGGCAATCACAATCGTGCCCCTCCCCGCCTTTGCCACGCGCTGAAATTCACGACAACAATGGTCTGATTATTCACCTGCTGCTGCCGGCTGGCACATTCTAGCGTCACATAGATCAAACAGCAACCTGTCAGGCGCGGCAGGCGCAGTTGGGGATGGCGGCCCTCCAAATTGGAGTGTTCACGATATCTTACACTGACAACATTTACCGCATATCAGGAGAATAAGCTCGCGGGTTTTTTCCCTCAGACAACCTAGGCGTTATGCTTGCTGAGGTTCATGTCATGAGGCTTTAACCACGTTCAACGTAGAGGGATTGGGAAAAATATCACTCGCAGAAGCGGGAGCATAACTAGTGCAAAATAGGGTCGAATATCCCCAGCTAAAGTGTGCAATTTCCAGCATAGTTGCAGTATAATAGCGCCGCTATTTGAGTAAAAAGGGATTCTGCTGGAAAGGCATTTCGGGATGAACACCAGACAACTCAGAGATTTGGTGGCACAAATTGAGGCGCTCAAAACCCCAGGCACATCCGCCGAATTTCAAGCGGGTGTAGATGCCGCCAAAGAATTGATCAACAACGTCGTCCAAGAGGCGCTGGATCGGGAACGGATTCAAAAGCTGGAGGCAGAGTTGGCGGAGCTACGGGCAAAATATCCGGACGCAACCCAACCCATCCGCAAACGCCGGGGACGGCGGCCAAAGAGCGCCCAACAGATTGACACGATGCCCCAGGAGGCAGTCCAATCCTGAGTCCGCCCGCCACATCCCCAATCGCCTGGTAGGACGCGACTGTCGCCGCTCAGTTTGCACAAGCGTAGCTCAGGCCGCTTGTAGCTCCGGCTGGTAGGGGCAGAGGGGATCGCTAGCCAGCGGGTCGCCGGTCGCTGCATAGGCGCGGGCGCGCGAGCCGCCACAGATACGGCGGAATTCACAGACGCCGCACTTCCCCTGGAGCCGGTCGGCATCGCGCAACGCTACAAAGAGCGGATGCTCGCGGTAGAGGCTTGCTAGCGACGCCTGGCGCACGTTGCCGGCGCTGGCCGGCAGAAAGCCGCTGGGATAGACCTCGCCGGTGTGGGAGACAAAGACAATGCCGTTGCCGTCGCGAATGCCGAAGCCGCGGCCCAACGGGCTAGCAATCAGCGCGTCCAGCCCCTCGCTCACCGGCTCGGACAGCCGGCGGGCGAGCTTGGTGAAGCCGATGCGCCGGTAGTGATGAGCCTCGGTGGTCTTGATGTCGAAGGGCGTCGCCGGATCGGTAGCCCGCTGCCAGATCCAGTTAAGGATGCGCTCCCCCTCGCGGGGGCTGACCTCGGCCAGCCCTTGTCCCCGGCCTGTGGCGATGAGAAAGAAGAGCGCCCAGCGGGTAATGCCCAGCTCGCACAGGGTTGCATAGAGGCCGGGCAGCTCGGCGGCGGTGGCCGCCGTCACCATGCTGTTGACCTGGAGCGGGATGCCCTGGCGCACGATTTCGCGCGCGGCCTCGATGGTCCAGGCATAGGAGCCGGCTACCCCGCGAAAGGCGTCATGGCTGGCAGGGGCGGCGCCGTCCAGGCTGAGGGCCAGGCTGGCGACGCCCGCCGCCTTGAACTCCTGGATCAGGGCCGGGGTCAGGCGCGCCGTCCCGGCAGGTGTGGCCGAGACCGAGAGGCCCAGGCTGCGGCCATAGGCGATCAGGTCAAAGAGGTCGGGTCGCTGAAGAGGGTCGCCGCCGGTGATAACGACTTGGGGCAGGCGCGGGCCGCCGAAGCCCGCCACCTGGCGCAGCAGCGCCCTCCCCTCCTCGCTGTTCAGCTCCAGCGGGCTGCGCCGGACGACTGCCTCAGCCCGGCAGTGGACGCAGGCCAGGTCGCAGGCGCGGGTGATCTCCCAGTAGACCAACATCGGCGCGCGGCCAAAGACCCACCGGCTGCCCGCCCGCTGCTCCAACACATCCAGCGCAGCGCGCACTTTTCTGCTTGCCATAGCCATCCCCAATTCCTGTTGTGTATCGTCATTTGCCAACGCTGGTGAGAATAGCTTGGTTGTGCCGGCTGCGCTGCGACCAAAGTCTCATCAGAGCGACAGTTGGGGGTAGAATCTGGGGGTAGAAGCGAAAGAAAGATTGTACATTCTCTAGCTTTCGCCTGCCTAGCAAGCAGAATCCGCTTTTGCGGGAAACTGAATTATCATGTAGCTACGGTCTAGATGAGCCGTCCCTTCGTGGACACATGACAAAGGGCAGGGAACCATCATGCCGCTGATCAATTTGACCCATGCCGAGGTCTTGGTAGATGGGCTTGACCACCCGGAGGCGGTGACGGTCGGGCCGGATGGGTACATCTATGCCGGCGGCGAGGCCGGCCAGCTCTACCGCATTGACCTCGACCGGCGCACCTTCCAGGAGATCGCCAATACCGGCGGCTTCAATCTTGGGCTGGCAGTGGACGCAGCCGGCTGCCTCTACGTCTGCAACAACGGCGCCCATGTCGTCAACCGGGTGACGCCTGCCGGCGAGGTCAGCGTCTACAGCGTGGGCAACGATGCCCGCGCCATGCGCACCCCCAACTATCCGGCCTTTGGTCCCGACGGCACGCTCTATGTGGCCGACTCCGGCGCATGGAAGGCCGACAACGGCTGTATTTGGGCCATTGCGCCGGGCGGCGCAGCAACGGTGCTGGACGAAAGCTGCTGCCAATTCCCCAACGG
>DATLZJ010000215.1:0-4223 GCA_035574055.1 Caldilineaceae bacterium | reverse complement strand
CTGGGCGCGCACACCCATCGCCATCCTCAGCTTTCGGGCCTGCCGCCAAGCCGGCTGGAGGAGGAATTGGCCTGGCCGGTAGAGCGGTTCAAAACAGAGCTAGGCATTCAGGTTGCTCATTTTTCGTATCCACGCGCCTTGTATGACCCGGAGGTGATGGCTCGGGCTGCACAATACTATGAAACAGCCGTAGTCGGAGGCGGTCAGTTGGCGTCAAGTAACAACTGGAATCCCTACTGCATTCCGCGGGTGCCAATCCGGCGCAGCGATGGCTGGTTATTCTTCCTGGCGAAGCTCTGGGGGGGGATGGCATCTGAGGAGGTTCTGTATCAGCAGCTAAGGCGATTGCGTCGAGTCCCGGCAAATGTACTGGCTGAATAGCTGGATTGTTCTTGTGCCCTCGCAACCGTTGGTCTCTGTGGCTATACCCTGCTATAACAGCGCTTCCACGCTGCCAATGGCGCTTGCCTCCCTGATTGCACAGACCTATCAGAATTGGGAATGCATCGTCGTGGACGACGGCTCGACCGATGGGTCAGCGCATCTCGTTGCATCGCTGCACGATCGGCGGATCCGGTTGGTGCGTCTGTCACGAAATTATGGCCGGGGGGTGGCGCGGCAGATCGCGCTGGAGGCGGCCCGAGGCGACTTTCTGTGTAGCCTCGATGCCGATGATTGGCTCTACCCAAACAAGCTGGAGCATCAGCTCCTACTCTTCCAACAGATTCCCGAGGCAGGGATGGTGACCACCGGCATCGCCATTGTTGATCAGAGCCAATCGCTTGTCGGCGTTCGCGCCAAAGGCCGGAGGGGTTCTGAATACGAGGTCTGTGGTCCCAGTCGAGGCGTGGCTCTCCCCAAGATCGCGATTGGGCCGATGATGATCCGGATGGAGTTGGCTAAGGGGTGCCGGTATGATCGCCGCTTGCGCCGCTCACAAGACGCGGATTTTTTGCTGCAGCTCCTGCCGTTCGCCTCTTGTGTTCTCTCGCCGCAAGTCACCTATGTTTACTCGGAGCTGCGCAGCAGGCGGAGATCGCAAACCATGCGCAGCTATGGTTACCATCTGCTGGTAGTATGGAAGCATCGCCACCGGGACCCGGCCGGAGCGATCGGCCAGTTGCTGGCTACGGTGGCGAAAGGAGCGTTCTATGGGATGGCATGCGCCGCCGGGTTTGATGAATGGCTTGTGAGACGTCGTTCGGCGGCGGCCAGCGCCCAAGAGCAGCAGGAGTTTGAAGAGGCTAAGCGCGCAGTCTTGTCGGTCCACCGCACCCTCTTTCGAGAAGTTGCGCCGTCAGCCCCAACTCCTGAGCCGCTTCAGGTTGTGCAGGGTGCAACATGAAAGTCGCGCACATCACGACCATTGACCTGTCGCTGCGGCTGCTGCTTTTCAACCAGCTTCGCAGCTTGCAGGCGGCAGGCTACGAGGTGGTGGGCATCTCTAGCCCCGGCCCCTATGTCGCCGAGCTGGAGGCGGCGGGCATCCGCCATCTGGCCGTTCCGATGACCCGCCGCCTCAGCCCAAGCCAGGACCTGGCGGCGCTGGTGAAGCTGGCGCGCCTCTTGCGCCGCGAGCGTTTCACCATTGCCCATACCCATAACCCCAAGCCCGGCCTGCTCGGCCAGTTGGCGGCGCGCTGGGCCGGCGTGCCTATCGTTGTGAACACCCTGCATGGTTTTTACTTTCACGACCATATGCCCCCGCTCTGGCGACGCTTCTATATCCAGATGGAGAAGATCGCGGCCCGCTGCTCGGATGTGATCCTGTCGCAAAACCAGGAAGATATCCAGACGGCTCTGCGTGAAGGCATCTGCCGGCCTGAGCAGATCAAGTGGCTGGGCAACGGCATAGATGTGCGCCGCTTTGACCGCAACCGGGTAGACTCGACTGCCCTGGCGCAGGCGCGGCAGGAATTGGGGCTAGACCCGGCGCGGCCGGTGGTGGGCTTTGTCGGGCGCATGGTGGCCGAAAAGGGGCTGCCGGAATTGTTCGCTGCCGCCCGCACGGTGCTGGCCGTCCGGCCCGACGTTCAGTTTCTGCTGGTGGGGCCGTTCGACGCGGAAAAGAGGGATGCCCTCACCCCGGCCGTCGCCGAGGAGCACGGCGTAGCAGGAGCCTGCACCTTCGCCGGAATGCGCCAAGACATGCCGGTGATGTATGCGCTGATGGACCTCTTTGTGTTGCCCTCTCACCGCGAAGGGTTTCCCCGCGCGCCGATGGAGGCCGCGGCCATGGGGGTGCCCTGCATCCTCACCGATGTTCGCGGCTGCCGGGAGGCGGTTCAACCGGGGCGGAATGGGCTGCTGGCGCCGCTGGGCGACGTTGATGCGCTGGCCGCCGCCATCTTGCGCTTGCTCGACGACCGCGCGCTGGCGGCGCAGTTTGGCGCGGCGGGCCGCACGCTCGCCGAGACGCACTTTGACGAAGAACATGTCTTTGCGCGCGTCCGCCATGAATATGAACGACTGTTGACAGAGAAAAGACCGGCGATTGACAGGTTCATCGGCCAATCTGCCGGCTATCCGGGAAGGTGAGCAAATCAATGGCATTGTATCTTGTCACCGGTGGGGCCGGGTTCATCGGCAGCAACCTGGTGGAGGCGCTCGTGGCCGAGGGGCATCAGGTCCGGGTGCTGGATAACTTGGCGACCGGCCATCGGCACAACCTGGCCCACGTAGCGAGCAAGATCGAGTTTCATGACGGCGATATTCGTTCCTACCATCTGGTGCGGGCCGCTATGGAGGGCGTGGATTTTGTGCTTCACCAGGCCGCGCTCCCTTCGGTCCCGCGTTCTGTGCGTGACCCAATTACCTCCAACGCCGTCAATATAGATGGCACCCTGAATGTTCTCCACGCCGCGCGCGAGGCCGGCGTGCAGCGGGTGGTGCTGGCGTCTTCGTCATCGGTCTATGGCGCCAATCCGGCCTTGCCCAAGCAGGAGAGTATGTGCCCGCAGCCCCGCTCACCCTATGCCATTACCAAGCTCGTCACGGAGCAGTATGGGCAGGTTTTCTGCGAACTCTATGGGCTGGAGACGGTGTCGCTGCGCTATTTCAATGTCTTTGGCCCGCGCCAGGACCCGAACTCGCCCTATGCGGCAGTCATCCCGCTCTTTATCCGGGCGCTGGCCGCAGGCGAGCCGCTGACCATTCACGGCGACGGAACCCAGAGCCGTGACTTTACCTATATTGACAATGTCGTGCGGGCGAACCTCTTGGCCTGCACCGCGCCCGAGGCCGCCGGCGCGGTGGTCAACGTGGCCTGCGGCGAGCGCTATACCTTGCTGGAACTGGTAGACCGGCTGGCGGAGATTCTGGGCGCAGAGCCGAAGATTGTCCACACGCCGCCGCGACCCGGCGACGTGCCCCACTCCCTGGCCGATATCTCGCGGGCGCGGGCGCTCCTGGGGTATGAGCCGGTGGTGGACTTCGGCGAAGGCTTGCGCCGCACCGCCGCCTGGATCACACAGACCATGGCATAGCACGTGAGCCGCCGAGTTGGGCGGGAGCAACAGCATGGGCACGGTGGACCCTCAACCGACTTTCTACCGGCGTCGCGGTAAGCGGCTTTTTGACCTGGCCGTGGCCTTGCCGGCCTTGGCGGCGCTCTCCCCCCTGCTCGCCTTGATCGCGCTCTTGGTGCGCTGGCAACTGGGGGCGCCGGTGTTCTTTCGCCAACGGCGACCAGGCCTGCATGGGCGGCCGTTCACGCTGGTCAAGTTTCGGACGATGCGTGACGCGCGCGATGCCCAAGGGCGCCTGTTGCCCGATAGCGAACGCTTGACGCCGCTTGGTCGCTGGCTGCGCCAGACCAGTCTGGATGAGCTGCCGGAGCTGGTCAATGTGGTGCGGGGCGAGATGAGCCTGGTCGGGCCGCGGCCTCTGCTGATGCAATATCTGGAGCGTTATACGCCGGAGCAGATGCGCCGGCATGAGGTCCAACCGGGCATCACCGGCTGGGCGCAGGTCAACGGGCGCAACGCCCTTACCTGGGAGGAGAAGTTTGCCCACGACCTGTGGTATGTAGAACATCTCTCGCTAGGGCTAGACCTGGCGATCCTATGGCGAACGGCGCTGGCCGTCCTCCGGCGTGAGGGCATCCAGCAGCCGGGCAGTGCAACAGCGCACGAATTTACGGGAACAGAGTCTATCGGGAGTGGCCCGGGTGGTTGAGCCGCTGGGCGTGTTGATTTTGGGCGCAGGCGGACACGGGCAGGTAG
>DATLZJ010000214.1:0-6487 GCA_035574055.1 Caldilineaceae bacterium | reverse complement strand
ATTGACAGGATCAAGACTTTCCTGTATTCTTGTACTCGCAGCCATTCTGGAAACGATTCCAACACCGTAGCGCTCTAAAACCTCAGCCGAGCTGTCGAGCCTACGCCAGCGCGCTCCCCCGTTAGGGCGCTGGCCTACAGGCTCGATCCCAGGGGATGCCTTGGGCTTGCGACCAGATTGCAGCCCAATTGAAGCCAACCATCAACCACCCAACCGGATTCACTTTCACCGTCTCTTGCACAAGGAGGAGCTAGCATGACCCATCAACGTCGATCGGTCCGTAGAGTGACCACGGCTGTTCTCTGGCTGTGGCTCTTGGCGTTGGTCCTCACCGCCTGCCAACCGTCCAGCCCTCAAGCGCCTGCCGGCGAGGAGGCCGCCCCAGCTGAAGGGGCCGCAGAGGCTAGCAGCGAAACCGCAACGGCCGAGCTGCCCGCCGACGCCGCCGCCGAGCAAATCCTACGCATCAACACCGGCTCCACCGGGTCCGCCAGCTTTGATTTCTTCCCCATGGCCGGCGGCAGCGACAATCAAAGCTGGATGCCGCTGCTCCACACCCCACCGCTCTACTTTGATGTCAACCTAGAGCTTCAACCCGGCGTCTTTGACTCTTGGCAGAGCAACGAAGACTTCACCGAATGGGTCTTCACCATTGACCCGCGTGCCAAGTTCTCCGACGGCTCGCCCATTACCGCCACCGATGTCAAAGTCACCTGGGAAGCGATGGCCGATCCCCAATCCGGCCATGGCCGCATCAACCAATATATCGGCAATGTCGAGGGCTTTGCGTCCCGCCGGGCGCTGGAGACCACCGAGATCTCCGGCCTCGTCGTCGTGGACGATGCCACCATCCAGGTCAACCTTGTCAACCCCGACGCCATTTTCCACTGGCGCATCGCCACCACCCATATGAATCCGCTCAAAGCGGAGATGCTGGAGGGCGCAGACCTGGACACTTTCTGGCTGCCGGAGAACAACCCGGTATACAGCGGCCCGTATATGCTCGAAAGCTACAATCCGGACCTGCTCGAAGCGACCTTCATCCCCAACCCCAACTGGTGGATGGACGAAGGCCCCTACCTGGAGCGCATCGAGATGCGTTTTGCGCCGGAACCGGAGACGCTGGCCGTCATGCTCCAGAACGACCAGGTGGATGCCAGCCTCGGCGGCCTGCCCCCCACCATGCGCGAGCAGTTCCCCGACTACTTCCGGCCCATCAAGACCTTTGGCTTTAATACCTTCTGGATTTCGGTGGCGCCTGAGCCGACCAACGATCCCCTGGTCCGCAAGGCGCTGACTTTGGCGGTAGACCAAGAAGCGGTCTTCCAGGCCATGTATCCAGAGGGCAACGCCGTTCCCACCAACCAGATCATTGACCCTGACCTGCCCTGCCAGGACACCGAGAATAGCTGGTACCCCTATGACCCCGAAGCGGCGCGCGAGGCATTGGCTGCCTCCTCCTACGGCAGCGCCGAAAACCTGCCCAAGCTCCGCGTCACCCCGCGCGGCACCAATGCCGAGCTGAACCGTGGCATGGAAGCTGTGGTCGAGTTCTGGCGGCAAAATCTGGGCATCACCAATGTCGAGTTCCAACAGCAGCCCGACTCCTTCGGCCAGGACGCCCAATTGATCAACGTCAGCCGCGACGATGTAGTCATTCGCTTCCCCGACTCGGCTACCTACATGTGGACCGCCGCCCATAGCGACGGCCCCATCGCCCGCGCCCACGAGGACCCCGCCGACGGGATGCTGCGCGGCTACAGCAATCCGGAGGTGGACGCGCTCATCGAGGAGGCGCTGACGCTGCCGCCGGAGGACCCCCGCCGCTGTGAGCTGACCTTGCAGGCACAACAGCTCTTCATGGAGGACAACCCGACCATCTTGCTGGGTAAGGGAATTCCCACCATCAACGCCCGCGAGTATGTCGCCAACTACGAAAAGGGGCCGGATGTGGGCCTGATCGCCCCCTGGCGCATCTACATCAAGGAACACTAGTCCTATCCTGCCGGGCAGGGAAGGTGACATCATCTCCCCTGCCTGGCCCGATCACCCACCATGATTTCCTATCTACTCACCCGTATCATCCGTTGGACTGTCGGCCTCCTCCTGGTCGCCTTTGTCTCCTACGCCATGATGTACTATGGCGCAGGAGACCCCATCAAACGCATGTTTCAGGACATGGAGGCCGGCGGTCTAGAGGTGGATAACGCTGTTATCCAGGCGCTGCGCGCCAAGTATGGGCTGGATAAACCCTTCCTCGCCCAGTTTACCGATTACATGGCGCACCTTCTGGAGGGGGATTGGGGCGCCTCCTTCCGCGAGCGGCGCCCCGTGTGGGACATGGTGCGCAACCGCCTGCCCATCTCTATGCAGATTGGGCTGCTGGCGACGGTCATCAGTGTATTTATCGGTCTGCCCTTGGGCCTGGTAGCGGCCTTCCACCACAACCGCTGGCTGGACCAGTTAATTGTCGGCTCCAGCGTCTTTGTCAACGCCGTTCCCATCTTTGTCACCGGCCCACTCTTGCTCCTCTTCTTTGTGGTGGTGCTCGACGTGATGGATGTGCCCTTTGGCTGGAAGGGGTTATTTCACAGCCAGGTCACCTTGCCGGTCGCAATCCTGGCGTTGGGGCCGCTGCCCACCATCGTCCGCCAAACGCGCGCCGCCATGCTTGATGTGCTGGGCGAAGATTTTGTCCGCACGGCGCGCGCCAAAGGGCTGACCCGCAACTTGATCGTCTTCCGCCACATGCTGCGCCCGGTCCTGATTCCGGTGACCACCGCGGTGGGCCTGATCTTGATCTCCTTGGTCAACGGCGCGCTTTTCGTGGAGTTGATCTTCAATATTCCGGGGTTTGGCAAGATGACCGTCCAGGGCGTGCAGCAGGTGGATTACCCGGTCATCATGGCAAGCGTCATTATCGGCGCTTTGATTGTGATGGTCGGCAACCTGTTGATTGACCTGGTCTATCCGCTGTTGGACCCACGGATCACGCGCTGAGTGGAGACATCCGGACCGTTCACTGTTCTATCGGTTGACGCTCTGCCGATCAGCCCAACCTGCCATTGAGCAAAACCACCCTTGACTATGACTGTATCTACTACCTCAGAATCAGCTGTCTCCAAACGGGCCAGCGAGTCCCTCCAGCTACGCGACGACGCAGTACGCGTTCGCAACATTTGGGTGGATGCATGGAGGCGGCTGCGCCGCAACACCCTTTCGATGGTGGGGCTGGGGATTATCCTGCTCTTTCTGTTTGCTGCGATCTTTGGACGCTGGCTGGCGCCCTATGACTTTCTGCAACAAAACCTGGACAAGCAAATGCAGCCCCCGTCTGCCGAGCACTGGCTCGGCACCGATGCGCTTGGCCGGGACATTTTCAGCCGCTTGCTCTATGGCGCACGCACCGCCGCCATCGTCGCCTTTATCACCACGGCGATCAGCCTGACCTTAGGCATCATGGTGGGCACAACCGCAGGATTCCTGGGTGGGCGCGTGGATCAAATGCTCATGTGGCTGACCGACGTGACCATGGCGATCCCCAGTCTGTTGCTGGCGATGTTGATCAACACCGCCCTCAAGCGCCCCATCGCCAACTGGTTCGACGCCATGTACACCCAAACCCGCAATCCCTTCTATTTGAACACCCTCTGGCTAGACTTTGTGATCGTCTTTGGGGCGCTGGCGTTGATTAGCTGGCCCGGCTATGCCCGCCTGATCCGCGGTCAAGTGTTGAGCATCAGCAAGACCACCTATGTGGAGGGCGCGCGCGCCGTGGGCGCCACGACGCCCCGCATCATGCTGCGCCATATCATCCCCAATGCGCTGGGGCCGCTGGTGGTCGCCGTCACTGCCGGCATCGGCGGCGCGTTGGTGCTGGAATCTTCGTTGAGCTTCCTGGGGGTGGGCATTCAGCCGCCCAATGCAAGCTGGGGGAGTATGCTCTCCGACAGCCTGTCACTTTGGCGCAGCGCGCCCCATCTGATGGTCTTTCCGGCCGTTACCATCGGCGTCATTTTGCTTGGCTTCACCTTCTTTGGCGATGGGTTAAACGACGCGCTCAACCCACGGCACAGCCGTTGAGCAGCCTTGGCATCAATACAGCAAGAGAAGTGAAGAACATGAGCCAAACCAGGCCCCTTATTGAATCTGCTCCTTTCGAGCAGACCACCGGCCCCCTGCGCGCCATTGTAGTAGGTGCAGGCGGCATCAGCGCCACCATGCTCAAGCTCCTGGGCCAACAGCCCTGGTACCGCACGGCGGCGGTCGTAGACATCCGGCCCCAGGCGCTAGAGGCCGCCAAAGAACAGTATGACCTCGACGACAGCGCGCTCTTTACCGACCTAGACCGGGCATTGGCCGAAGCCGAGGCCGATGTGGTCTTGATCAACACGCCCTCGGAGCTGCATTACGCCCAAAGCAAGGCGGCGCTGGAGGCAGGACGGCATGTGCTGGTCGCCAAGCCCATCACCAACAGCTTTGAGGAGGCTGTGGCCCTGGTCGAGCTGGCCGAGGCCAACAGGCGGGCGCTCTGTGTGGGCCAGCAGATGCGCTACAACCGCCACTATACGACCGTGCGCGATTACCTGGCGACCGGCGCGCTGGGCCATGCCGAGATGGTTCACTTTCTCAACGCCAAACCGCGCCACAAGGCGCTCAACCTGGCGACCATGAGCCAACCGGCGCTCTATGAGATGTCCTGCCATCATTTCGACTCGCTCATGTCCCTCTTCCCCGGCCAAGCGCCGGAATGGATCATGGTGGATGGCTTCCGGCCCTCCTGGTCGGTCTATGCGGGGCCATGCACGATCAATGGCTTGCTCCGCTTCAGCGATGGGCTGCATGTGCTCTACCACGGCGGCTTTTCCTCCCAAGCGGATCTGTACGAGCTGCGCATCGAGGGCAGCGAGGGGGCGCTGCGCTGCCGGGGCATCCACATGAGCAATGATGCGATGGCCTATGAGACAGCCCCGCGCAACGGCCAGTGGACACACCGGGCGCTGGACGAGGGCCGGCCTGCCCTCAGCCCGTGGCTGCCCTTCTTCGAGCACTGGCGCCATTATCTCGCGCATGGCTCGCTGGCCGACGGCAGCGAGCCGCCCTTTAGCGGGCGTAACAACCTGAAGGTCTTTGCGCTGCTCAGCGCCGGCATTGATTCCATCGAAAGCGGTCGCCCCGTCGAGGTCGCCGCCAACCCGCGCTACCGAGTTGCATTTGAAAACTAACCGCAAAGGCACAAAGGACGCAAAGAGCAGAAAAGGGGGAGTAGGGAGTGGGTAGTAGGCAGTGGCGTTATCTCCGAGGCGTCGCATCGAAAAGACCCACCAAAATGGATTTGGCTCATATCTTCTGGACCTTTGCGCGCTTTGCGTCTCTGCGGTTTAAAGCTTGGAAAGCGTCTTCTGTATGGCTTTTGTCGCAAAACAACATCTGCATCATGACCAGTTCGGCTTTCTGGTGTTGGATGAAAGGTCGGGGCGGTGCTTAGGCGGTTTTGGCGCAAACTACTACCGTCCCTGGGTCTTTCCGCTCTATACACCCCAGGGACGGACCGTGATCCAGGAGTTCCCCTTCGACCATCCCTTCCACAACGGGCTGTGGGTCGCCCAAGGGCCGGTCGAATTGGAAGGCCGGCCCGTTCACTTCTGGCCGGCGCCGCCGGAGCGCCGGCCCGGCGAGTCCCTCTTTACCCATATGGGACGCATGGAGTGTCTGGGCTTGCCGAAAGTCGAGACCGGTGAGGAGGGGGTACGCTTCACGCTGCGGCTGACCTGGCGAGCCGGCGACGGTGCGCCGGTGCTGGACGAGCAGCGCACCGTCGCGCTCTATGCGCTCGACGATGCTACAGTCTGCGACGTGACCAGCGCCAAGACCGCCGCTTATGGCGCGTTGACCTATCCGGCCACCAAGTTTGGCAGCGTTTGTGTGCGCGTCGAGCCGCGCCTGACGCCGGCGGCGGGCGGCGTGGTGATGGCCGATGGCGGGCGACGGGGTAAGGCCGACGAGGTTGCCATGCAGCAGCCCTGCGACTGGGTCGCCTATGAGGGCACAACGGGCGGCGATGGTCGCTTCGGCATTCTGCTGGCCGTACCGGGCCAGCGCAGCGCAGACTGGTTTGTGCGCGACTATGGGATGGCCGTCTACAACCCCACCTTCAGCCGGCCCCTTCACTCGGCAGCAGGCGAGACGTGGACAGTGGGTCTACGCGTGGTCGCCTATGATGACCCGCTGACCGATGAGCGGGCGCGGCGCTGGCTGGCTTGACCTAGAAGGCACACCCTTGCAGATCATTGACTGCCAAAGCCACGTCTTTCCCGAAGGTTATGCGCGCCTACTGACCCGCAGCCGGGGCAGTGGTCTGCGGGCGACCGGGGGCAACGGTGTCTACACGCTTGAGTACGGCGACTTCCAGCGCTTCGTCCTGCGCCTGGACGAGTACAGCATCGCGCGTAAGCTGGCCGATATGGACGCGGCCGGCGTGGCGGTG
>DATLZJ010000213.1:0-7450 GCA_035574055.1 Caldilineaceae bacterium | reverse complement strand
ACGATCAACTGGTATGCCACCCACGGCTTCCACCCGACCTTTTTCTATGAGGCGCTGTGGAACCTTGCCATGTTTGGCTTGCTGGCCTTGATCATTTGGCGCTTTGGCGAGCGGCTGCGCCGGGGCGATGCGGTGCTGATGTACCTGATCGCCTATCCCCTTGGGCGCTTCTGGGTGGAGATGTTCCGGCCCGACGCGTGGGTAATCGGTTCGATGGCGACCGCGCAGTGGATTGCGATTCTGTCGGTGGCCGCTAGCGTCATTGTGCTGATCGTGCGCCATATGGGTTGGGCGTGGCAATCACATCCGGAGGAGTCCCTGGCCCACATGAGCCGCCTGGCCGGTCGCGATGCCGGCGAAGACGGCGAAGTGTTGGAAACGCCGGAAAGCGCACAACCGACTTAGCGCGCTTTTTACGGAGCGTCCCTTTTGATGGCCTCCTGAGGCCGGCAGAATAGGTCTGGCTATCCTCCGCTATGTCCGAGATGCTCCCACAGGGCGTCGTCCACGCGCTGGCCGATGAGAAAGCGGCGCTCTCCTTCGGTAGCGACGCCGGTGATGACATACTGGCCGGGCGCGCTGCCCACATAGTAGGCAAAGAGGCGGTCGGTCACCTCCCGCCAGCGCAGCGCCTCCTCGAGCGACTGCTGCTGGAGCGCGGTCCAATCCGCCGGAATCTCGATGGCGATGTAGGGTTGGTCTGCGTGGTAGTCCACGGCAGCGACCCCATCATTCACCCGCTGGATGTCTTGTTGGTGGGCCAGGTCGAGCACCAGCGCGCGTGCGCCGATCAGGGGCACATTGCGCACCCGCTCACTCCCAACCAGCCAGGTCAACCCAAAGCGTGAGGCAGGCACCCGGTTTAGCTCGTTGCGAAACGGGTAGAGATTCGGGTAGAAGTGAAAGGCGAGGGCGCGCAGCAGCCCAAAGTTGAGCGCGGCGTTCGGGAATTGGAGCGGGTCCGCTGTCCAGTGGACGATGCCGATGCCCTGCGCCCACGCTTCCTCCGCTTGCACCTTTTTGAGCAGGTTTCCCACCCGCATGCCGCGATAGTCGGGCAGCACGCCCATTACCTGGGACTCCAACCGCAGCGCGCCCAGGAAGCGGTTGTGCCAGTCGGCCGGGAGGGGCGGGCCATCAAAGCGGTAGAAGCCAAAGAGAAAGCCGGCGAGCTGCCCCTCGACGCGCGCCACCAGCGCGGTTCCTGCCTTGAATTCCACGCTGTAGATGTCTGAAGGGTAAAGAAATTCGGGAGGGCTGCCCCAAATGCGCTGGTGTAGGATGCGCGTGTGGGCTGCTTCGTCTGCGTCGGGCCGGCCGATGACGATCTGGCCGATGGCGCGGGCCGTGGCGATATAGTGATGGGGGCCGGCCGGGTCATAGTAGACGACGCCGGCTCCGTCGAGGTGCGAGGCGACGGCCTGGGTGATCTGCCGGATTTCCTGGGGCGTAGGCGGGTGGCGCAAGGGGTGATAGCGCAGTGTGTACTCGCGGGTTGAGCCGGGCGCGCCATTGCCATTGCCGCTAGCGGCTGTCTTGAGACCGCGCGGAAAGAGGAAGCCTACCCCGACCGGCGCGCCCGGCTCCTCCAGCCAGACGATCTTACCGCCAAGGCGCGGTAGCACCACCTGTAAGAAGTGGTAGGGAAAGAGCGTGGGATTTTTGCCGGCATGGAGCAGGGCGCCGATGCGGTCAATCTCTGCGCTCCAGATGGCGCTGGACGGTTGGAGCAGGCGAACGTTCATGGACCCCAGAGCAGGAGTATCTGGCCCCAGTTTGGTTGGCAACCACCGTCACGAGCCGGCGCGCGCCCGGCGGGCCAGATAGAGGACGATGCTGCCAGCAACAGCCGCGTTCAGGCTTTCGACCTGGCCGACCATGGGCAGGCGCACCAGGAAGTCACACTTCTCGCGGGTCAGGCGGCTCAGGCCGCTCCCCTCACTGCCGACCACCAGGGCCAGCGCGCCGGTCAGCGATCTGTCGTCCACCAGGGGCGCATCTTCGGCTGAGTCTAGCCCGGCGATCCAAATGTTGTGCCGTTTTAGGTCGTCAATGGTGCGGTTGAGATTCGTGACCTGGGCGACCCCCATCCGCTCGACGGCGCCGGCGCTGGCATTGGTGACGGCTGGAGTGACGCGGGCAGCGCGGCGGTCGGGGAGGATCACGCCATGCACACCCATGGCCTCGGCGGTGCGGATCAGCGTCCCCAGGTTTTGGGGGTCTTGCACATGGTCCAAGATGAGCAGTAAGGGCGGCTCGCCTACCTGGCGCGCCCGCGCCAACAGCGCGTCTACGTCTACATAGGGATAGTCGCCGACCTCCAAGGCCACTCCTTGGGCGTGGGCGTCCTGCTGGGCCAGCCGGTCGAACAGTCCGCCTTTGATGGTCTTGATGGGAACTCCGGCGGCCTGGGCCGCGGCGGTGATCTCGGCGAGGATGCCGCCGGGTTTTTCCTGCTCGTTTCCCTCAAGCCACAGGCGAAAGATACGGCGGCGGCCCGCGCGCAGGGTCTCCAGCACCGCTCGCCGCCCATAGATCAGCTCGCTCACGCGCCTATTGCTCCTGGAAGCGCCAGTGGGTGCCTTCGGGGGTATCCTCCAGCAGCACCCCAAGCTCTTTGAGGCTGTTGCGCAGCTTATCGGCCAGGGCATATTGCTTGGCTGCGCGTAGCTCACTGCGCACGCTGACCAACAGTTCAATAAAGGGGCGGGCAGCGACATCGCCCGCCGCCTCGACGGCGGGGCCGGCTAGGGTCAGCCCCAAGACGCCGGCTAGCTCGCGCAGCGTGCGCTGGGCGGCCTCGTAGAAGGGGCCGGCGACGCCGGCATCGCGGGCTGTGTTGATGGCGCGCACCAACTCGAAGAGCGAGGCCAGGGCGCTGCTGGTATTGAAGTCGTCGTCCATGGCCTCGATAAAGGCGGCGCGGGCATGTTCCGTCGCCTCGCGCAGCACGTCGGCCTCGGGGCCGGTGGTTTTGGTCCCGGTGGGGGGGCGCAGACCGCTGCGCAGGCGGGCCAGGCTGCGCTCGGCGCTGCTCACGGTCTCGTCGCTGAAGGTGACGGGCTTGCGGTAGTGGCCGGTGAAGATCAGCATCCGCAGCGCATCGGGGCTGTGCTTGCTGAGGAACTGGTCAATGGTGACCAGGTTGCCCAACGATTTACTCATCTTTTCGCCGGCGAGCTGGACCATGCCGTTATGCATCCAATAGCGGGCCAGCGGTTTGCCGGTCAAGCTCTCGCTTTGGGCGATCTCGTTTTCGTGGTGGGGGAAGATCAAGTCATTGCCGCCGCCATGGATATCAATGGTCTCGCCCAGATGGTGGAGGCACATGGCGGAGCATTCAATATGCCAGCCGGGGCGCCCCGGACCCCAGGGGCTGTCCCAGGCAGGCTCGCCGGGTTTGGCGGCCTTCCAGAGGGCAAAATCGGCCACGTTCTCTTTGCGGGCATCTTCGGCGACGCGCGTGCCGCTCATGGCTTCCTCCAAGTTGCGGCCACTGAGCTTGCCGTAGTCGCTGTCCTTGCTGACCCGAAAGTAGACATCGCCGTCCAGGGTATAGGCGTAGCCTGCCTCGCCCAGCTCTTGGATAAAGCGAATGATTTCAGGGATCGTGTTGCTCACCCGTGGATAGATGTCTGCGGGCAGCACGTTGAGGTCGTTGAGATGGCGCAGATACTGGTCGGCATAGTGGTTGGCGAGCGCCAGCGGGTCCTGGCCTTGTTCATTGGCCCGGCGAATGATCTTATCGTCCACGTCGGTGAAGTTGGTGGCGTAGATCACCTCGTAGCCGCGGAAGAGGAGGTAGCGGCGCACCATATCGAAGACGATGGCCGCCATGGCATGGCCCACGTGGGCGTCGGCATAGACGGTCGGCCCGCAGACATACATACGGACCTTACCCTCCTCCAGCGGCACAAACTCCTCTTTGGCGCGGGTGAGGGTATTGTAGATACGCAAACCCATGATCATTCCTCTCAGCGTTGTTCGGCTTCTGTTTCAGGGATGGCAAAGACAAGCCGGCCCGCGTTGGTCTGTAATACCTTGGTGACTTGGACCAGCACTTCCTGGTTGAGGAACTGGCGACCGTTCTCCACCACGACCATGGTGCCGTCCTCAAGGTAGCCGACGCCCTGGCCGATCTCCTTGCCCATCTGGATAATCTTGATGGGCAGCTCCTCGCCGGGCAAAAAGACCGATTTGACGGCATTCGCCAGCTCGTTGATGTTGAGGATTTTTACGCCCTGCAAGCGGGCGACGCGGTTGAGATTGTAGTCGTTGGTGATGATGGCAGCGCCCAGGTCACGGGCAAGGCTAATGAGCTTGTCGTCCACCTGCTGTGCGTCCTGGGGGTCCATGTCCAGAAATTCGATCTGGATGTTGTCGCTCTGTTGCAAGCGGTCTAGCATTTCGAGGCCACGGCGCCCGCGGTTTCGGCGCAGGGTATCGGACGAGTCGGCGATGTATTGCAACTCGTTGAGCACAAACCGTGGGACCATCAGCCTACCCAGCAGAAAGCCGGTGTCGGCGACATCGGCGATGCGCCCATCAATGATGACGCTGGTATCCAGCAGCAGCGCAGGCTGGCTTGCAACCGGTAAACCGGGCGTTACTTTCACCGCTGGCGCGCTGGGACGCAGGATCGCCATCAGGTCATCCTTGCGCAGCACCATGACGGCCGCGCCTAGATAGCCAAAGATGATGACTGCGACAAAGGGCAAGATGGGGCCGAAGGGAGCCGGCAGCCGCGAGATCGGATAGGCGAGCAGCGCGGCGATGAGCAAGCCTAAGCAGAGGCCAACGGTCCCCGCGAGCAGATCCACCATCGGTACGCTGCGCAGGCTGTTGCGCGCGGCGCGCGCCGGGGCAATCAAGACCCAGGGCGCCAGCAGATAGCCCAGGATTGCGCCGGCAAACATGGCCCCCCAGATAATGGGGGCGCTCCAGGTTGTTAGCTCATAGGTGCCGGCCAGGGCGACGCCCAGATAATAGCCGACAAATCCATAGAGCAGGGCGCCAAGCACTCGGAAGACGGGACCGAGGCGCATAAGGAGTGTTCCCTCAGAAAGCAGACAAGTACGCACTTTGCGTGCCAATCCACGCGGCCTAGCGCACTAGATGTTGTGCGCAATGATACTTGAAAAACCGGTGTAAATCAATGTCTCCCTGTGATGCGTGTTGTGATGGGGAACGCGGCTGATGGACGATGGCCCGGCCACGCGTATTAGGCCTGTTGGATGATGCTTAATGCTGCGTCAACTCGTGATAAAGCTCCAGGAGCCGGCGGGCATTGTTCTCCACCGATAGCGTGCGGCTTCGCTCCACGGCCGCCTGGCGCATACATTGGCGCAGGGCCGGGTCTTGGGCTAGGCGCAAGAAACGAAGCCCAAAGCTCAGGTCATTGTTCTCGGCGATCAGCCCGGTTACGCCATCTACGATAATATCGGCAATGCCGGGTGAGCGAATGCCCAGCGCCGGCAGACCTGCTGCGGCTGCCTCGATAAAGGTGAGCGGATGGACTTCACTTAAGCTGGTCGAGACAAAGAAGTCGCCCACGGCCATGTAGGCCGGCACCTCCTCATAGCGGACGCCGCCTGTGAAGCGCACCCGTGTCTGTAGCCCCAGCTCGGCGGCCAGGGCTTGCAGCGCCTCCAGCTCTGGCCCCTCCCCGACCAGCACCAGGTGGACCGGCGGGTATTCGTCGGCGACATAGCGAAAGAGGCGCAGCAGCCGGTCCAGGCTTTTTTCCCCGCTCATGCGCCCTACATAGAGGGCGACCACGGCATCGTCGGGCAGTCCCAGATCGGCCTTGGTGAGGCGCGCGGTCGGGTTGGCAAATCGTTTGACATCCACGCCATTCGGGATGACGACCACCTTGCCCTGGACGCCCCAACTGCGCATGATCTCGGCCACACTTTCGCTGGGCGCGACCAGCGCCGAGCATCGCTGGCTGAAGGAGTGGAAATAGGTCTGGAGCGCGGTCTCGGAGACAACAGCCGGCAGCAGCCGGAGGTATTGCTTTACATAAAGATCGTAGCGGGTATGGTTGGTAAAGACCAAAGGAATGCCGTAGCGGTTGGCACAATAGAGGCCAAAGCTGCCGCTGACAAAGGGGTGGTGGACATGGAGAATGTCCATGTTGCTCAAGAGCTTACGGCTACGGCGGTCTAGCCCAAGGCTCAGGTGGTAGCCGGTGTCGGCCAGCGGGATGCCGGGGATACGGATCACATTCGGCTCGTCGTCTTTGTACATCTTGGAGCTGGGCACAAAGAGGTAGACCGTCTCTCCCCAGCTTTCGAGGCATTGCTTGAGCATCGCTACATGGTGGACAACGCCATTAGCCGACGGCTTGTAGATATCGGTGAGCAAGGCAATTCGCATAAAGGGTTGGCTTTGCTCGGCCCATGAACCGGATGAACTGGATGTACGTGCAGCAGCTTTACCCTGCACGCGCGATCTTAGCACCTGGCGGGCGCTCTGACAATCTACCCTGGGGCCTGCGCAGCTTTTCACAACAGGAAAGCGGCCATGCGTGTATCGTGGCCGCGCCTAGACGGCGCGCCGGAGAGCAGTGAGGCGCTGACCTGGGAAAATGACCAGGTGAGCGGCTAGTCGCTTTGACAGGGCTGGCTCCGACTTTTGGCCGATCCGATCCCGCTGGAATGCGGTTATACTGTCAAACGTGCTTGGAATACGAAATCGTTAGAAAACAGGCGCTTGATTTGGCCCCTTGAGCTCCCGGATTCTGGCGCAGGAGGTGGCTTTTTCGCGTACACTGGACCCAGGCGGGTCATCTATATATGAACATACTTCGGCTCTTAGGACAGCAACGACCTCGCCCATGGCAGAAGACCGTTGAGCCGGTTGCCCAGAGCGCCAGCCTTCTTCTACTCCTCGGGCTTGGGCTGGCGTCATTGCCTACAACCAGCAGTTACCTCTTCTCCCTTTGTTTCCTCCCCGCCATCTGGATTGCTCTGCGGCATGGCTTGCCGGGCGCCATCCCCGCGACGCTTGCGGTGAATGGCGCTATCTTGGCGGGCGGTTTTGGGGTTGGCAATCCGGTGACTGGGCAGTTTAAGCTGTTGGCGGCCTGGTGGCTTCTTTCGCTGGCGACGCTGGCGACGGCGTGGGCTGTCTCTCGGGGCCGGCGCGCCGGCCAGCAGCGCCTCCAGCAGCAGCTCCGCCGGTTGGCCGATACGATGCCGCAACTGGTATGGACGGCGACGCCCGACGGCCGGGTGGACTATATGAACTCTCTATGGCAAATACTGTCAGGCTTGACCTTGCAGCCGGGCGGCCACTGGCCGTGGGAGCCGCTTGTGCACCCGGACGACTTGCCGCGCACGCTCGATGCCTGGCAGAAGGCGGTCGCAACTAGCAAGGGCTACGAGATCGAGCACCGGCTCCGCCGCGCCGACGGGACCTATCATTGGTATTTGAGCCGGTGCGTGCC
>DATLZJ010000212.1:0-9950 GCA_035574055.1 Caldilineaceae bacterium | reverse complement strand
CCCCCGCCAGATGGTTCTGCGCGAGGTGGAACAACCCCAGCCGGCCCCCGACGAGGTGCTCATCCAAGTTGCTTACTCCGGCATTTGCGGGTCCGAGCTAGGCGGCTACCTGGGCCAGAACTCGCTCCGCAAACCGCCGCTGATCATGGGCCACGAATTTTCCGGCGAGATCGTCGCGCTGGGCGAGCAGGCCGCAACCATCCGGCCCGGCCTCCGGGTAGGCCAGCGGGTGACGGTGAATCCCCTGATCCACAACCCCTGGTCGCGCGCCGCGCTCAAGGGCCGGCCCAACCTCAACCGCGAGCGCAAGATCATCGGCATCCATCGCCCCGGCAGCTATGCCCACTACGTTACCGCGCCGGCCACCAATACTTATCCACTCCCGGATGGCCTTTCCCTGGAACACGCCGCGCTGACCGAGCCGCTGGCCTGTGCGATACGCGCCGCCAAGCTGTCCGGCGTGCGCGCCACCGACCGCGTGCTGATCACCGGTCTCGGCCCCATCGGTCTCTTGGCCCTCCAGGTGGTCAAGGCGAACGGCGCACGCGCCATCATCGCCACCGATACCGACCCCGACCGCCGCGCCATCGGCGCGAGCTTTGGCGTCACTGTGCTGGACCCGCGCGCCGAGAACGTGGTCGAAACCGTGCGCGGCCAAACGGACGGCGAAGGGGTAGAGGCCGCCATTGACGCCGTGGGCGCGACCGCCACCCGCCGCCAATGCATTGAGTCTGTGGCCTGGGGCGGCACGGTGGTGTTGACCGGCCTGCACGACGAAGAGAGCAGCCTGCAGACCAACTACATCATTCGCTCGGAAGTCACGCTCAAAGGCTCATTCGCCTACACCACCCTCGACTTTGAGGATGCCCTGCACTGGCTGGCCGAGGGCCGCTTGGAGATCGACCCCTGGCTGGTGAAGGCGCCGCTGGCCGAGGGCGGCGCCTGCTTTGAGCGGCTGCTCGGTAAACCTGGACCGGTGGCCAAAATCCTGTTACACGCCTGATCGCTATGTCCATTGGCAAACGGGCGGCAGCCTGGTTAAGCCGGTTGGTCCAGATTCCCAGTGTCACCCCCGCACAGGCCGGCGCTCGCTCCGGCATTCCCGGTGAGCAAGAGATCGCCCGCCAGGTCGCGGCGTGGTTTCATAGCCTGGGAGGCCAGGTAGAGCAAGAGGAGGTTCTCTCGGACCGGCCCAATATTTACGGTCTCTGGCCGGGGCAGACCGGCGCTTGGGTGGCGGTGGATGTCCACCTGGATACAGTGGGCGTCGAGGGCATGAGCGGCGACCCCTTCAGCGGCGAGATACGCGACGGTCGCGTCTGGGGACGGGGCGCCGCCGACACCAAAGCGTCCTTGGGCGTCATCCTGGCTCTGCTGGAGCATATCCAAGAGTCCGGCCAGACGCCCATCCCCAGCCTGCTGATCGGCGCAACCGTGGATGAGGAGACCGGCAGTACCGGCGCGCCGGCCTTCGCCGCCTGGCAGCGCCGCCAGCCTTTCCAGGTAATGCAGATCGTCGTGGCGGAGCCGACCGAATGCATCCCCGTCTATGGGCACCGAGGCGCAGCGCGCTTTGAGTTGACTTTCCACGGCGTCTCCGCCCACACCTCCCAGCCGGAGCGAGGCAAGAACGCCATCAACGCGGCCGCACGCACGATTGTGGCCTATATGGAGGAGGAAGCGCGCCTCCAGACGCTGCCCCCCGCCGCCGTAGGCCGGCCTACCCTGACCGTCTCCATCATCCACGGCGGCTCCGGTCTCAACGTCGTCCCCGACCGCTGCACGGTCCAGGTTGACCGCCGGGTGGTGGATGGCGAGCACGCGGCCGCCGTCACCGATGCCCTCTATGAGATGGCCCAACAGGCGGGAGGCTTGCCGGTGGAGCTGCGCCGTCTGCGCGAGATGAACGCCTTTCTCCAGTCGCCGGACTCGCCCTGGATTCGCCAGTTGGCCGAATGGTCGGAGCGCGCGCCACAAGTCGCGCCCTATGGCACCAACGCTTGGGCGTATGCCGATTTACCCGCCGAATGTGTGGTCATCGGCCCCGGCTCCATCGCCCAGGCGCACAGCGCCGAGGAGTGGGTCGAAATTGCCCAATTGGAGAAGTTGGCGATGATCTATGCACGCTGGTGGGGGATCGCCCTCGAATGAACGCGCCCAACCCGCCCTTCATGCCGGGCATCGAGCTAAATGGCCGCTTCTACTGGGAGATCGTCCGTCCACTCCTGGAGCGCCGCTTGCCGGCGCTCCCCCATGCGGCCGCGCTGATCGGCTATGGCTCCGATGTGCTTGGCTTCGACACCCCCATGTCTACCGACCATAACTGG
Source organism: Caldilineaceae bacterium (assembly GCA_035574055.1). Taxonomy (GTDB): domain Bacteria; phylum Chloroflexota; class Anaerolineae; order Caldilineales; family Caldilineaceae; genus QEUY01. Next base: position 7,623 of record DATLZJ010000212.1, on the reverse strand, counting down.
GGTCCCCGGCTTCAGCTTTTCCTGCCCGAGGCCGACTTTGACCGCCAGGCCGCTGCGGTGGATGAGCTGCTCCGCAACAACCTGCCTGCGGCGTTTCTCGGCTACTCGGTCCACTATACATTGCCGGACCCTAATGATAACGGCACGCAGCACCGCGCCGAGCACAGCGGCGGCCCGGTCAACCACCTGCTGGAGATCACTACCGTTGAACGCTACTTCCGGCGCTATCTCGGCGTCTCGCCCGATGCACCGCTCTCGGACCTGGATTGGCTGGCCTTGCCGGAACAGAAACTACTGGAAGTGACGGCGGGCGCGGTCTACTTCGACGGTCTGGGGCGGCTCGAAGCGGCCCGCGCCCGCTTCGCCTACTTTCCGCGCCCGGTCTGGCTCTGCCGTCTGGCCGCGGCCTGGGCGCGTATCGGCGAAGAGGAGCCGTTCATGGGGCGCACCGGCGACTTGGGCGATGAGCTTGGCTCGCGGCTGATCGCAGCGCGTCTGGCGCGTGACCTTATCGGGCTTGCCTTTCTCTACAGCCGGCGCTACAAGCCTTACAGCAAATGGCTCGGCACCGCCTTTGGCCGCCTGCCCATCGCCGCGACGCTGCAACCGCTCTTGCTCGGCCTCGTTACGGGCGCAGACTGGCGCAGCCGCGAGGCCCCGTTTGTCCAGGCGCTTCGCCTGCTGGCCGAGGAGCATAACCGGCAAGGGATCACGCCGCCGCTCGCGACGGACATCCGGCTGTTTTTTGGGCGTCCCTTTCAAGTGCTCATGGCCGGGCGCTTTGCAGACGCCATCGCTGCCGAGCTGGACGACCCGCGCCTGCGGCTGGCAGCGACCACGGTGGGCGCGGTTGACCAGTTCAGCGACTGCGTTGCCGTTCACAGCGACGCCCGCCGTGCTGCCGCGCTCAGCGCCATCTACGCGCTTGACGCCTGAGCGGCCATGCTTTTGAGGATTTTGATGCAAAAGAGACACACCAGGGAGCAGCCACTATGCGCCTAGTTCAATTTCTCGATAAAGCCGGAGAACGACGAGTTGCCCAGGTCAGCGAGGATGGCGCAACCTTGTACGTCCTCCGTAACACAACCTATCTCCGCGACCTGGCGCAGGAGGCTTACCGGCGCCAAATGGGGCTAGAGGCGCTTGTGCGCGAGCGCCTGGGCGACGAGCATGTCTCCTATGACCAGGTGGCAGATGAGAACCGCCTGCTCCTTCCCCTGGACCACCCTGACCCGGCCCACTGCATTGTCTCCGGCACCGGCCTGGACCATCTCGGCAGTGCGCAGGCGCGTGACGCCATGCACGCCAAGCTGGAGAGCGCGGGCGAAGCGCTGACCGACTCTATGCGCATGTTCAAGCTTGGGTTGGAGGGGGGCAAACCACCGCACGGCGAGATCGGCGTCCAGCCGGAATGGTTCTACAAGGGGGATGGAAGCTGGCTGGTCCGACCAGGTGAGGCGCTGGAACTGCCGGAGTATGCGTTGGACGGCGGCGAGGAACCGGAGCTGGTGGGCCTCTATGTCATCGCCGACACCGGCACGGTCCTGCGCGTGGGCTTTGCCATCGGCAACGAATACTCGGACCATGTGCTGGAGAAGCAGAATTACCTCTACCTCGCCCACTCCAAGCTGCGCACCTCCTCCTTTGGCCCGGAGGTCCGCATCGGCGAGCCGCCCGCCAACATTCGCGGCGTCGTGCGCATCCTGCGCAATGGCGGCGAGCTGTGGAGCGGCGAGTTCCTCACCGGCGAGGAAAACATGACCCACTCCATGGCCAACCTAGAGCACCATCACTTCAAGTATGCCAACTTCCGGCGCCCTGGTGATGTCCACGTCCATTTCTTTGGCACCGCCACCCTAAGCTATGCCGCCGGAATTCTCTGCGAACCCGGCGATATCTTTGAGATCTCTGCGCCCGGCTTTGGCCGGCCCCTGCGCAACCCGCTGAGGGCCGTCCATGCCCCTGCGCCGGGACCGGTGACGGTCACGGTCCTATAGTAGGGTACTACTGTAAGCTCCCGCCATGATCGCGCGCGCGGACGCCCACGCTCATTTCTTTGCACCGGGCTATGTGGACCGGCTGCCCCAGAGCTGCCGGCGCATCCTGCCCGATGAGGTCACGCTTTACCGCGCCCACGCCGAACTGCACCATATCGCCCAAGTGCTGGCGGTCGGCTATGAGGGCGAAGCCTGGGCATCAGGGAACAACCGCTATCTGGCGACCCTCGCCACCCAACATGGCTGGCTGCGGCCCGTCGCTTTCGTCGCCGATCCAGCGGCATTGACCGAGTCTGTGCTGGCCGAATGGCGCGAGCAGGGTTTCGTGGGGATCAGCCTCTATGGTGAAACAGCCGTTGCGGCCCTGCCGGCGGCGCGCCCGGATGTCTGGACGTGGCTGGCCGAGCGCCGCTGGCTGATCAGCATCAACCTGCCCATCCACCACTGGCAGGCGCTTACTCCGGTGCTGGAGCGGCAACCGGAACTGCGCGTCCTGGCCTCGCACCTGGGTATGCCGCCGGCCCATGCCACGCCGCCGGACCTGGAGACCGCCCGCGCCCAGATGGAGCCGCTGCTGGCGCTCGCATCCTTCCCCGGCGTCCACGTCAAGGTCAGCGGCTTCTATGCCCTTACAGAGCCGGGCTACGCCTATCCCCACCGGGCCGCCTGGCCCTATGTGGAGGCGGCTGCCTTGGCCTTTGGGCCGGAACGGCTGCTCTGGGGGTCCGACTTTAGCCCTGCGCTGGAGCAGGTCAGCTTTGACCAGACGGTGGCTGTACTGGATGAGCTGCCCGGCTTCTCAGCGCAAGAGCGGGCGCAGATCGCCGGGGCCAATCTAACGCGTCTGTTGAACGAGATCGTATAAACCTGGCCGCGCCAAACAGGCTACGCAAAACAACGGGCTATTTGACACCTGGATCATACCTTGATCGTTGAAAGGAGCAGCGCCGGTGGCATCCGACTCGATTACAGCCAAACCCAGCGGGCAGCCGGTCGGCTTTGTCGGTCTGGGGGCCATGGGTCTGGGCATGGCCCGCTCGCTGTTGCGCGCCGGCTTCACCGTCCATGGCTATGACCTCTCCGCCGCCGCGCTGGAGGCGTTGGCAGCCGCAGGCGGCCGGCCCGTTGCGTCTGCCGCCGAAGCCGCCCGCGCGGCCACGGTGTTGGTGATCATGGTGCTCAACGAGGGGCAGGCCGAAGATGTGCTCTTTGGGGCCGGCAAGGCCGCCGCGTCTCTGCCGTCCGGCGCCGTCGTACTGTTGTGCAGCACCGTCAGCCCTGCCTTTGTGCGCAGCGCCGCCCACCGCCTGGCTGCGTTGAACATTGATCTGCTGGACGCGCCGGTCAGCGGCGGCGTCGCGCGCGCCGCCGAGGGTCGCCTGAGCATCATGGCCTCCGGCTCGCCGGCTGCCTTCGCCAAAGCCGAGCCGATCCTGCCGGCGCTGGCCGAGCATCTCTACCGGATGGGCGACGAGCCGGGCCAGGGCGCGACCATGAAGCTCGTCAACCAGGTCCTGGCAGGGATTCACATCGCCGCCGCCGCCGAGGCGCTGGCCTTTGGCGCACGCGCCGGTATTGACCCGGACCGCATCTATGAGGTCATCTGCAACAGCGCCGGCAGCTCCTGGATGTTCCAAAACCGCGTCCCCCACATCCTGGCCGACGACTACACCCCCCACAGCGCCATTGAGATTTGGTTGAAGGATTTGGGCCTTGTGCTGGAGACCGGCAAGGCGCTGCACATGCCGATGCCGCTGAGCGCGGTCGCCCACCAACTCTATATCATGGCGGCGGCCGCCGGCCATGCGCGGCTCGACGACGCGGCGGTGGTCAAGGTCTTCGAGCAGCTTGCCGGCTTCCGTGTCCTCGACAGCCGTGCTGCCAGTACAAGTGACAAACCAGAATAACCGAGTCACAAGCCATCGCGAGTCACAAGCAATCACGAGGGAAGAAAATCATGCGCAAGCCCATCATTGCCGAAAAGGGCGCTAAGCCCAAAGGCCCCTACACACCGGCCATCGTCGCTCAAGGCCCCCTGGTCTTTGTCTCTGCCCAAGGGCCTTTTGACCCGGCCACCGGCCAGATCGAGGCCCAGACCTTCCGCGACCAGGCCAAACAGGTCTTTGACAATATCACCGTTCTCCTGGAAGCGGCAGGCGCCACCTGGGCCGATGTGGTGAAGGTTCAGGTCTTTCTGGCCGATTTCGCCGATTTTGCCGTCATGAACGAGGTCTACAGCCAGTATGTGCAGGAGCCATACCCGGCGCGCACCACGGTTCATTCCAAGATCGGCGCGTCGGACATTGCGGTGGACTGCATTGCCGTTCTTCCACAGGCTTGAGCGCGCCGGCTAACCTTCTATTTGGACAAGACAAGGGGGAACGGTGATGCGGCTTCAGGACAAAGTTGCGCTTGTTACCGGCGGCGGCTCCGGCATCGGCCAAGCGATCTGCCGCCTCTTTGCCCAGGAGGGGGCAACGGTCGCGGTGGTAGACCGCTACCTCAACCGCGCCGAGCAGACGGTGGCCTTGGTGACCGAGACGGGCGGCCGCGCCATCGCGCTTCACGCCGACGTGAGCCGGCGCACCGAGGTTGAAACGATGGCCCAGCACACCCTCGACCGGTTGGGCCGCGTGGATGTGCTGGTCAATAACGCAGCCCTGGCCGAGGGCGATGATATCCTTGCCATTGATGAGGAGACGTGGGACCTCAACTTGCGCGTCGTCCTCAAGAGCGTCTACCTGGTCAGCCGCGCCCTTCTACCCGACATGCTGGCGCGACGCCAGGGGGCCGTGGTCAACATCGCCTCGGTCAACGGCCTCACCGGCCTCGGCGAAGAAGCCTACAGCGCGGCCAAGGCCGGGGTGATCAACCTCACCAAAAACATGGCCGTGCGCTACGGGCCGATGGGCGTGCGCGCCAACGTCATCTGTCCGGGCACCATTCAGACGCCGATCTGGCAGACGCGCCTGGAACAAGACCCGCATGTCTTCGAGCGGCTGACCCGTTGGTACCCGCTGGGCCGGGTGGGGCAGCCGGAGGATGTCGCCCGTGCGGCCCTCTTTCTCGCCTCCGATGAAGCAGCTTGGATCACCGGCGCGGTCTTGAATGTGGACGGTGGGCTGATGGCGGGCAGCTATCGCATGGCCCGCGAGTTGAGCGGTGAAGGCGGCTAGAGGAAGGTCAATCAGCGGGGCCGAGTCTAGCGCAGCGACTCCAATATCTCTTCGGTGATGGGGTTTTCGCCGGCGTGCAGCGCCGCCACGATGTCCGCATAGACAGAGCCGGCGAAGGTCTCGTACCACGGCCCTGGCTGGGCGCGCAGCCACTCCACATAGATTTCCAGGTCGGCGGCGGCTTCCTCCAGCCGCCCCAGCTCGGCATAGACGAGGCCGCGTGCGTCGCGGGTGTAGCCGACACTGTCTGCGGCGGCGGCCATTTCGCAATAGGGCAGCCCAAGCTCCGGCAGATTGTCGAGGGCGTACCCCCAACAGAGGGCATGGGCTGCGGCCACATACTCCGGTGCAAGCTCCAGCGCCCGCTGCAAGTCAGCCTCCCAGCCGGGCCGGTCGTCTGCACGGATGCGCGCCAGGCCCCGGTTGTAGTGGCCGCGCACGCTGTTGGGGTCCAGCTCGATAGCTTGGTCAAGATCGGCCAGCGCCCGCGCCAGGTCGCCCTCGGCGTCGCGCGTGTAATAAACGATTCCGCGGTTGACCAGCGCATCCACCGAGCGAGGATAGCGAGCGATTACCGTGTCCAGATCGGCCAGGGCAAGGTCGAGTCCGGCCTTGTCGCCATCATGCCAGTAGCGGTCAAAGTAAACCAGCCCGCGGTTGTAGTGAGCGTTGTACCATTCGGGTCGCAGCTCAATGGTACGGCTATAGGCAGCAATGGCCTCGTCCGGTTCCGGCGGCCGGCTGCTGGCATAGAGATAGCCAAGATAGAAAGAGAGGGTGGCGACGGTGTCCGGCTCGCTCGGCGCTTGGGCAAGCGCCGCCAAAAAGGCAGCTTTCGCCTGCTCTAGCTTGCCTGTATCACGGTAAAGCCGGCCAACGGCCATCAGCGCCAGGGCTTGCACCTCGCGCGGCACATCCAGATTGATGATGGTCGAAAGCTCATCTGGGGTGGCGGCCAGGCGCTGCCAGTCCAATGCGCCCCCCGGCAGCGCAAACTTCACCCGCACCCGGCCGCTGTCATACTCGCCCCAGATCACCATGGCGGCGCCGGTTTCCGTCAAGACGGCAGTGGCGTGTTGACCATCCGGCACCGCTTCGGGCCAGACGGCCGCGCGCGCGTCGGTCAGCTTGGCCGCGGCGATCTGTTCCTCGAGCGCCTCCTGAATGCGCCCGGCTACATTGAAGCCGGTCTCGCCGGCATAGTTGGCGAATTGGGCGACCAGGAGCAGCGTTTCGCCTGGCGCGGCCGTCACAGGCAGGGGCGTCGGCGTCGGTGTAGCCGCGGGCGCCACGGTTGGAGTCGCTGTAGGCGGCAAGCCAACGGTAGCGCTCAAGCCAACCGTCTGCACCGTGGTCGAGAACGTATCGTTGTTGATCAACGACTGTTCCGGCGTGATCGCCGCCGGTGTCGGCGCGCCGAGCTGCTCCCGAAGCGCATCCCAGACGCCCAATGTATCCGATAGAAAGCCCATCACAGTGCCGACGACGGCAATCACCGTGCCTAGCGCCAACAGCAGTTGGCGGGAGCGGTCACGGAGTGAGCTGGATGCGCGCGGTTGATCCACCGGTTCAGGAGCCATGCCGCTAATCTTAGCATGGGTTGTCTTCCGTATCCATTTCCTGTTCGTACTTTCTGCGGATCCATGCACAGTCAGCCTCTGGCACGATAAGCCGCCGTCACAGGCCGCGCCGTATCACCGGCCCACCCGATGCGTATTTCAAATAACAGCAGGGGCGCCTGGTGTGTGCTACCCTTTGTGACCTGGAACCCCAAGCGGTAGCCTGGCGTCTTAGGGGTGGGTTCTGCGCACAATCGAGGAGCGAACATGAGATGCCCCCACTGTTTCAACGAGAATCCCGACGACAGCGAGTTCTGCCGCCACTGCGGTGAGCGCCTGGTTGCGCCGCCGGCTGTGGCCTCAGACGGCATAGAGGCCGGCCGCGCCGGGGAGGTCTCTCCGGATGTGGAGGCTGCTCCCGCCGCAGACGAAGCCAGCGCGCCACAGCCACCCACAGCCGGGGCAACTACCGATCCGGCTCCTGACGTGTGGGCTGCCGCTTCCCCTGGTGTGAGCGCCCCATCCCCACCGGAGCTTGCGGAGCGGGCAGCGATGGACCTATCCGGCGACACAGGAGCAAACCCAGACGAGCCGCCGCTCATGGATAGCGCAGACAAAGCGCCTATGCCCGGCGAGCCTATTCGCGACGAACGCGCCTATCCGGATGAGTTTGTTGACGGGCCACTCCCGGCGCTTGAGCGACCAGAGAACGCATTGGATCGGAACAGCAGCCTGGGCGAAACGGCCGCCCTGGGCGCGGCGGCATCGCCTTACCTTGCAGCGAGCGGCCCAGGCCAGCCCGCGAGCGGCTCGCCCTATGCTGCCGGTAGCGGCACACAACAACCGGCTGCCGGAGGCGGCGCCGGCCCAGGGGACGGCGACGACGGCGGC
>DATLZJ010000211.1:0-3201 GCA_035574055.1 Caldilineaceae bacterium | reverse complement strand
CGGCCGGTGGAGGAGACCCTGCGTTGGGTGCGCCGCCTGCAGGGCCTTCCCGCCGAGCCGGCAGACCCGCGCGCCAACGGCCATCATCCTCCGGCAGAAGCCAGCCCCCTGACCCCGCGCCAGCAAGCCATCGCCCAACAGGTGCTCAAGGAGATCGCCGCCCGTCTCCAGTTCATGGTGAACGTCGGGTTGGACTATTTAACCCTGGACCGGACGGCCGTCACCCTCTCCGGCGGCGAGGCCCAGCGTATCCGGCTGGCGACCCAGATCGGCAGCCAGCTCATGGGCGTGCTCTATATCCTGGATGAGCCGAGCATTGGCCTGCACCAGCGGGACAACGCCCGCCTCATCGAAACGTTACAGGGGATGCGCGACCTGGGCAACACGGTGTTGGTGGTGGAGCATGACGAGGACACGATCCGCGCCGCCGATTGGGTAGTGGATATGGGGCCGGGCGCGGGCGAGCATGGCGGCCATGTGGTCTGCTCACTGCCCCAGGAGACTTTTGTCCACCATCCCCACAGCCTGACGGCCCAATACCTGCGCGGCGAGCGGCGCATCCCCGTGCCGGCGGAACGCCGCGAGGGCAACGGCAACGATTTGGTCGTGCGCGGGGCCAGCGAGAACAACCTCAAACAGGTGGATGTGCGCATCCCCTTGGGCAAGTTCGTGGCGGTGACGGGCGTCAGCGGCAGCGGCAAATCCACGCTGGTGGTGGAGGTGCTCTATAAGCGGCTGGCCCAGCTCATGTACCGGGCCAAGGACCGGCCCGGCAAGCACACCGGCATTGAGGGCGTGGAGTATTTGGACAAGGTAATTGACATTGACCAGAGTCCGATTGGGCGCACGCCGCGCAGCAACCCGGCTACTTATGTCGGCCTCTACACCTATATTCGCGATCTGTATGCCAACCTCCCCGAAGCCAGGGCGCGTGGCTATAAGGCCGGTCGTTTCAGCTTCAACGTCAAGGGCGGGCGCTGTGAGGTCTGCCAGGGCGACGGCATCATCCGCATCGAAATGCAGTTTCTGCCCGATGTCTATGTCCCCTGCGAAGAGTGCAAGGGCAAGCGCTACAACCGAGAGACGCTGGAGATTAAGTTCCGCGGCAAGTCCATTGCCGATGTGTTGGAGATGACCGTCGAGGAGGCGCTGGACTTTTTCCAGAACATCCCGCGCATCCGCACCAAGTTGGAGACGCTCAACGCCGTAGGTCTCAGCTACATCCGCCTGGGCCAGCCGGCGACCACCCTTTCCGGCGGCGAGGCCCAGCGCATCAAGCTCAGTAAAGAGCTGAGTCGCCGCGCCACCGGCAACACCCTCTACATTCTGGACGAGCCGACCACCGGCCTCCACTTCGAGGATGTGCGCAAGCTGCTGCTGGTGTTGCACGAGCTGGTCAACATGGGCAATACGGTGCTGGTGATCGAGCACAACCTGGATGTGATCAAGAGCTGCGATTGGGTCATTGATATGGGGCCGGAGGGGGGCGTCAAGGGCGGCTATGTGGTGGCCGAGGGCACGCCGGAGCATGTGGCCGAACACCCGCGCAGCTATACCGGCCAATTCCTCAAGCCGTTGCTGGAACGAGACCGCGCCCTGGCCGCGGTCGAGACATAGAGATTCGCGTTTATAGGGGCAGGAGCGCGAGGGCGGCGTAGAGGAGGAGCATCCAGAGGGCGGAGAGGCGCTCGATCCGGCGGCCGGTCGTAGGCGTGGGGTTGCGCACGAAGCCCAGGCCGGCGAGGGCGGCGGCAAGGAAGCCTACCCCAGCCGCGACGGCGACCATGAACCAGTGGCGCGCGGCGCTGGCCGCGAGGGCGGCGCAGAGACCGGCCAACGCCAGGGCCAGGAGCCATATGCCCGTAGCGCGCGGGATGCCCCATAGGCGGCTGTAGGTCTCGACGCCCGTCTCTTCACTCTCCGGCGCGCGCAGTTTGCGCCCTACCTCAAAGACGATGCCATTGGCATACCCCGCCGCCAGGAGCCAGCCTAGACCTGGGGGGGGGCCTGCGCCTAGCCAGTCGCAGGCCGTGACAAAGAGAAAGATCAGGGGCAGAACCAGCATGTGGGAGAGCATGTAGAGCAGCGGATGCGCCCGCAGCCATGCCGGTGCGCCAAACTCCCAGCGCATGAGCGCCATCATGCCCCAGACGGCCAGCAGAAAGAGCAGCAGCCCTGCCCCCAGCCAAAGGGAGAGCGCGACCTGCGCCAGCGCCACGCCTGCGGCCAGCCAAGCCAGCTCGCGCAATGTGATTACCCCGCGCGGCACGGGACGGTAGGGGCGATGGGCCGCGTCCTCGGCGCAATCCTTGTACTCATCGGCCACGCGGAGCTGAAAAAAGAAGCCCAGCGTACAAAACAGGGCCACACCATAGGCAGCCGCCGGCGGCCAGCCGGCGGCTCCTCGCGCAGCGTGGCTAAAGCCGAGCGCGCCTGCCGCCAACGCCGCCGTCAAGAGCAGATAGGCAAGCAGTGGAAACCGCTCGGCCTGGTAGATCCAAAAGCGGCGTAACAGGTTCATGGCTGGTGTGCCTGGTGTGATCATCCGGCAGGGATGCAACGCGATTTCCGTTCCGTCTGTTGTTGGAGCCGCAATGCAGAATGCCACAGGAGGCGGCGCTCGACAAGGACAGGAGGAACAGAGGAGGGGCGGCTGTGCAAGCCATCGCCTGCGCCGCCCCTCCTCTCCTCAGCAGGAAGGGAGCCTGGCCGTCGCCTCCCGCTCAGGGCGACGGTCGAGGCTCAGAAGCCTGGCCACCGTTCGTTACCGGAAGCGAAGGGCCAAGACCCGCTCCCCCACGCATTGCCCTTGGGCCAATCCGGCCTCGACCGCCGAACGATAGTGAATGCCGCCATAAATACGTGAGATGGCGGCCTCGTTGGCGGCTTCGGCGAAGGAACTGAAGGAACGCGGGGCCATCCCCAGCCGGTCATGGGTACGGTCGGTGAAGGTATACTCGTCGCCAAAGAGCGATGCCAGCACCATAGCGGCTGCGCTCGACTGTACCGAATGGCCGGAGGTGTATTCTGGGAAGGGGGGCGTGGTGACCGGGTCGGTGCTCTCCGGCGTGTTCCAGGTGGGGTCAATCACCTGCTGGATGTAGGTGAGGGGGCGGAGCACATTGTAGACATACTTGGTGTGCCAGCAGGTGATGAAGGCGTCGGCCAGGGCGATGCCCAGCTTGGCGTAGGCTTCGGCGG
>DATLZJ010000210.1:0-8029 GCA_035574055.1 Caldilineaceae bacterium | reverse complement strand
GTGCCCATCATCGCCAACCGCACCATCGTCGGCGCCGTACAGGTGATCAAGCCGGTGGGTGGGGTACAAAACACGTTGAGCCAGGTCAGCCGCTATCTCATCTTCGGCACCGCCTTGAGCCTGGTGCTGGCCGCCATTGTGGGCGCATTTCTCGCCCGCCGCGCGCTGGCCCCGATTGACACCATCACACACACTGCCGGAGCCATCAGCCGCGCCAAAGACCTGAGCCGCCGGCTCAACATCCCCGACGACGCCAGTGAGGTCGGCCAGTTGGCCGTCACCTTCAACGCTATGCTCGACCGCATCCAGCAGCTCTTCCGCACCCAGGAGCGGCTGATCGCCGACGTCAGCCACGAGCTGCGCACCCCCTTGACCACCGTCCAGGGCAACATCGAGCTACTGCGCCGCATCTTCGCCGCGCCGGAGCCGGCCAAAACCGAGCTGAGCGCCGAAATCATGCGCGAGACGCTCAACGAGGTCGAGAGCGAGACCCGCCGCATGAGCAACATGATCAGCGACCTGCTCCTGCTGGCCCAGGCCGACAGCGGCTCCCTTCAGATTCAGCGCGAGCCGGTGGAGATGGATACCCTGTTGCTGGATGTTTATCGCCAGACCCGGCGCATGGCCGAGCAACGCCGCGGCCCCCATGCCCTGGAGATTCGCTTGGGCGCCGAGGACCAGGCCCAAGTCTGTGGCGACCGGGAGCGGCTGCGCCAGCTCTTGCTCAACTTGACCGACAACGCCATCAAGTACACCCCCAACGGCGGCGTCATCACTTTAGGGCTGGTGAAACAGGATGGCTGGGTCAAGATCGCGGTCAGCGATACCGGGATCGGCATCAGCCCGGAGGACCAGCTTCATATCTTCGACCGCTTCTACCGCGCCGACAAGGCGCGCAGCCGTGAGCAGGGCGGCAGCGGATTGGGTCTGAGCATTGCTCAGTGGATCGCCCACGCCCACAACGGGCATGTCACCGTCGAGAGCGAACTCCAGAAGGGCAGCACCTTTACCCTTTGGCTGCCCAGCCTGGAGAGCGGCGGCGACAAAAACGATAACGGAAATGACAACGGATGAACAAGCGGCGCTACTCTAGCGCCACAACCGAACGCACGATCTCCAAGAGGGTATCCTCCTGGACCAGCACCGCCTCAGCATCGCCGAACGCGATCATAAAGACGGCATCGCTTCCACGTAGATCAAAATAGATCACCACCGGCACCACGACATTGGGGCCAAAATCGCCCTCGCCCGCCAGCCGCACGGTCACGGCCCCGTCATACGGAAACGCGGCGCTCATCTCCGGCGCCAGCGTCAGCCCCTCGCCATTCTGGGACATAAAGGCCGCCAACGCATCAATCAAATTGTTGTAGGCATCCGGGTCACTCTCGGCGTTCGGTGGATTGAGCAACTCGTTCAGCGCCTCGGCCCCGACTTCCTCAACAAAGGTGGTATCAATGCCCAACGCCCCCGCAAAGGTGTAAGTCATATCCGTGACCAACACCGGCAAGGTTGGGTCGCCCGTCTCGCTGACCTGCCAGCCCACCGGGACGGTCAGCTCCAGCACCCCCTGCTCGTCGCTGTAGACCAGCTCGGCGTCTGCCGCGGTCGTTACGGTGATCAGGGATGGGTCAAAGGTGATCGTATCGGCGATCAGCGCCACACCCGGCGCGACCGCTTCCCACTCTGCGAAGGGCGCAAAAGCCAAGAAGAGATAAGCGTCTGCACCGGGCGAAAAGAGATAGACCACCGCTTGACCTTCGACGCCATCCATATCGGCAGTCAGGTCCAGCTTCACCATGGGCAGTTGTTGGCCGGTCAGCCCCACCTCCACGCCCGTCAGCGTCGCCCCCTCCAAGTACTCTGCGACCATTGCTTCGGCCTGGGTGACAAAGAGGACAACGCCAAGCAAGCCAGGGGCATCTAATGCGGCATTCTCAATGGCCGCCATGAACTCCAAGTCGGGCGCTGTAATCTCAAAGTGGGCGCCGGCCTCTCCCTCGCGCACGCGCCAATCTGCCGGGGCCTGGAATGCAAGCTCCTCGTTGGCATATTCTGCGCTATCGAACGCGGTCTCCGGCTCGGCGGCCGGGTCTGCGAGGTCGGGCAAGGGCGCAGTATCCGGCTCCCCTGGCGCCTCAGGCGTAGGCTCGGCCTGGGGACCAGCAGGGTCGGGCTGGGGCGCAGGCTCGATGGAGGGCTGTACATCAGGCTCATCTGGCGCGGCGGCCAGAGTCGCCGGAAGCGCGCGGCCCGCCACAAAGGGTGCAGCCGCAGCCACGCCCGCCTGGACTAGTTCCACTACAGCAGGATCGACCTCGGCCACTTGCAGGCTCATCCTCTGCGTTGGGGCCGCCAACGCGTCCGTTGGCGCCGTTCCCGCCAGTACAATACCGACCAGCCATGCAACGACCACCGCGTTGAGCCGCCTACGCATCTGGAGCCTTCCTTCCTGGGGGGTCCCTTTGAAATGGTTGAACCTCGGACAGTCCTGCTCTGGGTGGCGTCGGCCTTAGGCGCTTGCGGACGGGTGCGGGCCTTCGCCTTGGGCAACGGGCAGCGACACAAAAAAGGTCGTGCCCTTGCCAGGCTCGCTGCGCGCCCAAATCTGCCCGCCGTGCGCTTCCACAATCGCCCGCGCCAGAAAGAGGCCGAGACCGGCTCCGGCGGTGCTGCGCCGCAGGCTACTGTCCACTCGATAGAAGCGGTCAAAGATATGAGGCAGCTCCTCTTGGGGGATGCCGATGCCCTGATCGGCGACAAAGAGCGTGACACGCGCCGGCTCGCGCTCCAGGCCATCCTGCGCCGATGCGGGCGTGCTCCATCCCCCGACCCGGATGACGCCTCCCTCCGGCGAATACTTGATGGCATTGCTCAACAGGTTGGTCAGCACCTGGCGCAGCCGCTCCTCATCGCCCCAGATCAGAGGAAGCGGATGGGGAAAGTCCAGCTCGATGCGGTGGACGCTCGTCTGGGTGCGGTAGGCCTCTACCACCTTGGTCACGAGCGCCACCAGGTCCACATCGGCATAGTCCAGACGCAGACCGCCGGCCTGAATGCGGCTGACATCGAGCAAGTTGTTGATCAGCGCCTCCAGCCGGTCGGCTTCCTCCTCGATCACCTGCAAGCCGTGGCGGGCGGTCTCCGCATCCCATTGGGCATCCGGGCGGGCGAGCGTCTGGGCATATCCTTTGATCAGCGCCACCGGCGTTTTCAGCTCATGGCTGATAATCGAAGTAAAGGTGGACTTCATCTCCTCTTCCTCACGGAAGCGGGTGATGTCATGGACATTGACAATGATGTTGACCAGATGGCGCGCCTCATCGTAGAGGGGCGTAAAGGTTGCCGAGACGATGATGCGCCCGCCGCCAGGGCGGATCAGGTCGCCTTCACAGCGCAGCCCGACCCCATCGGCGATGAATTCCAGCCCGTTAAATTGCCCCCAATCGCTCTGGCAGAGGTCATCGCCCACCACATTGCTCAACGCCAGCACTTCATGGCAGGGACGGCCCACTGCCTCCTCCTGGCTCATGCCCACCATGGCAGCCAGGGCCTGGTTGATCACCTCCACTCGCCGGTTCGCATCCAGGATCAAGATACCGTCGGCGCTATTCTCGATGATCGTCGCCAGCCGGCTGCGCTCCGTCTCAAGCTGCGTATAGAGGCGGGCATTGCGCACGGCAATCGCCGCCTGGTAGGCAAAGCCCTGCAGGAACTGCCAGTCCATCTCGGTAAAGGCATATTCGCTGCGAAAGAGATAGATCATGCCCAGCAGCTCCTCCTCGAAGAGCAGCGGCAGCCCTACCACCTGACCCAAGGTAATCCCTAGCCGCTCCTCCACCTGGCGCACGCGCGCCTGGAGGTCCAGTGAATCAATGCTACGGGCGCCATTGATCCGAATCGCCTCATCGCCTTCGGCATCCGGTGGAATCTCCTCGTCCTCCACCTCGGGCACAATGTCCAGCAGCGGCTCAAAGGCAGGCCAAAATTGGGGAGGAATATTGTAGACGGCCCGAATTTGGAAGGGCGGGTAGGGGATCACATTGGCGTTGGCGAGCCTGCCGGCTTGGGCGCGGGCCAGCACGATCAACCCGGCGCGACACCCGACCATCTCAGCGGCGCTGCTCAGGATCAGCTTAAGCAGGCTGGGCAAATCCAGCCGCGAGGTCATGGCGCGCGTGATCCGCAGCAGATACTCGCGCTGGCGCAACTGATAGGTAGCCAGTAAGGCCGGCACATTCATGGGGAAATTATAGCGCAGACAGGGGTAGATGCAAGCCTCCCAGGAGACGCCGAGGAAGCTGGCAGCAGACGCTTGCCAGGAGGCCGCCCGCTTCCTGGCAAGGACCGGCTACAGGTAGATGAGTTCCTTACGGGGCCAGACTGGCCGCCGTGAAGGAGTCGGGTAACAGGTCACGGACGGTGGTGGTACGGAAGTTGCCCTGGGCGTCGGCGATGTAGACCTCCATCTCCGGCCCCAGCTCGGCCATGACCTGGCGGCAGGTGCCACAGGGCGAGCCGCCGTCTGCCGTCGCCACGGCAATCGCCACCAGCTCTCGATGTCCCTGGGCGATGGCCCCCGTCAGCGCTACCCGTTCGGCGCAGATGGTCGCCGGATAAGCTGCGTTCTCCACATTGCAGCCGTGGACCACAACGCCGTCCGCGGTTAAGACCGCCGCCCCGACTGCATACCGGCTGTAGGGAGCATAGGCTCGCTGGCGCGCTTGTAGCGCCTGGTTGACCAGCTCGGCAGGCGAAAGGCGGCGGGAGGAGTCATTGGTCATCACAAATGCTCAGTCCGAGGCCGAAAAATTGGGCAGAGCGTCCGTCGAAGCAGCGGCCTTGGGGACAACGGGGTTGCTCAGCTTGACCGGCTCCTCGCCTTCAAGAGGCCGGCCGGCAGGTTCAGCGCGCACCTGGTCAATCCGCCGCCCGTCCAGCGCCAACACCGTGAATAACCAGCCGCCGACCACAACCGACTCCCCCGGTTCGGGGACATGGCCCAAGACGCTGTAGATCATACCGCCCAGCGTGTCGGCATCCTCCTCTGGCAGCTCCGTATCCAGCAGCTTCGCCAGCGAATAGAGGTCCAAGCGAGCATTGAGCAGATAGGTGTTGGGGCCGAGCAACTGGATATAGACCTCTTCTTCCAGGTCATACTCGTCCTGAATCTCGCCTACGATCTCCTCAATGATATCCTCTATCGTCACAAGCCCCGCGGTGCCGCCATACTCGTCCACCACCATGGCGATGTGAATACGGTTGCGCTGCATCTCGCGCAGCAGGAGATTGACCTTCTTGCTGGCCGGCACAAAGGTGGCCGGGCGCAGAAGCGTGCGAATCTCCACATCGCCGCCGTTCTCGGCGAGCCACTTCAGCAGGTCTTTGGCATAGAGAAAGCCGACAATGTGGTCAATGTTTTCCTCATAGACCGGAACACGGCTGTGGCCTGCCTCGATGATCACCCGCAGCGCCTCGCGCAGGCTGGTTTCGACCGGGATCGCTACCACGTCAATGCGCGGCACCATCACCTCGCGCGCCACTGTCTCATCCATCTCCAGGATGCTGGCGATCATCTCCTTTTCGCTGTCGAGGATGGGTTCTTCCTCCTCGTCGAGACCCGCCGAGCGCAGGGCCTCCTCGACCGGCTCCTCGAGGCCGTTGGTCTCCATGCGCCCCACGCGGCGTACCAGCGCCGCCACCGGCCACAGCCCCCAGACCGCCAGGCGCACGGGCTGCGCCAGCGCCAGCAAGACTTCGGTCGCCCGGCCCTGCCCCCAGCCCCTAGCTGCGGCCTGAAACAACAACAATGCCAACCATACCCCTGCCGCCGCCAGAGCGACCTGGGACGGCGCCGCCGGCTCCGCCAGTAGACGGGCCAGGGCCGCGCCCGCGACCAGCACAGCCGCGGTCTTCAATACCATCATGGTGAGCGCCACCTGGGCCGGTTCGCGCAGGAGCTGCTCGCCGATCTTCGCTTGCCTGTTACCCTCTTCGCTCAACTTGCGGATTGTGCTGCGACTTGCCCCGGCCATCCCTGCCTCGGCGGCAGCGGCAAAGCCGATGGTCAAGAACGCAATCAGCAACAGCGATACGGGTATAGGGTCAGGTTCCACAAAATACTCCTCTAGCTGCTGGCCCGCTCGCCGTTCTCGCCGGTCTGCGATGTTGCCGGCGTAGGCTCCGGCTTGGTCATGGGCGACGGCCGGGCCGGCACCCCATAGACCAGCGTATGAGCAGGAACGTCGCGGGTTACTACAGAGCCGGCGCCCGTCCGAGCGCCCGGCCCAATTTCGAGCGGCGCGACCAACATGGTGTCGCTGCCGATAAAGACGTCTTCCCCAATGACGGTCTTGTGTTTCTTCTCGCCGTCAAAGTTACAGGTAATTGTACCTGCGCCGATGTTAGAATTCGCACCGATTTGGGCATCGCCGATGTAGCTGAAATGGCCCATCTTGACGCCCGGTCCCAAGTAGCTGTTCTTCACTTCGCCGAAGTTGCCCATGTGGACTCCCTCGCCCAAATGTGCGCCCTTGCGCAGATGGCCGAATGGCCCGATCTCGCTGTGGTCGTCCATGCGCGCCTGCTCCACCACCGAATAGCTGATCCGGCAATGGTTGCCGATCTGGCTGGCGATCACCTGGCTATGGGGACCGATCTGGCTGTGGCGGCCAATGCGTGTCTCGCCCTGCAAAAAGACGCCCGGCCAGATCACCGAGTCCGCGCCGATCTCCACCGTATCCTCAATATAGGTGGAGGCAGGGTCGAGAATGGTCACACCGTTGAGCATATGGGCTTCCAGGATGCGCCGCCGCAATACCGCGGTCGCCTGGGCGAGCTGCAGCCGGTTATTGATGCCATCCACCTCTTCAGTGGGCGCAACCTTTGTCACCACGGTGCGCCCCTGGGCGACGGCAATGCCGACCATGTCGGTTAGGTAGTACTCTCCCTTGGCGCTGAGCGGAATCCGGTCCAGATTTGCCCAGAGCCATTCAGCATCAAAACAGTAGATGCCAGGGTTCAGCTCCTTGATCTGCCGCTGCTCCGGTGTACAGTCTACCTCCTCCACAATTGCTTGAATCGCGCCTTGAGCGTCGCGCACAATCCGCCCAAAGCCCTGCGGGTCATCACGCACCACAGTCAACATCGCCAGGGCCGGCGCTTGGCCGGCGGCGCGCGCCGCCTCGAAGGAGGCGATCAACGCCTGCAAGGTCTCGGCCCGCAGCAACGGCATATCGGCATAGGAGACCAGCACCGCATCGGCCTGGCCTTGCAGCAGCGGCGCCGCCTGTTGGACCGCGTGGCCGGTGCCCAACAGCTCGCGCTGGATGGCATAGCGGGCGCGACGGCCCAAATGTTGCTCCACCAGTTCGCGTCCATGCCCGACGACCAGAACGGGCGGCTCCTGGCTGATTGCTTCGGCCATGCGCACCGCCCACTCGACCATGGGGCGCCCCATCAGCGGATGCATGACCTTTGGTAGCTCCGACTTCATGCGAGTGCCAAAGCCCGCCGCCAGGATCACATTTGCTATACGCACAGTCCACTCCCGATTTCTCAGTTGCTCCAGACCGGAGCCAAGTCAAAGCGCCAAATGCCAAACATTAGCATGAACGCAACAAAATCCGACTAGAGAAAAGCCACGCACCAAAAAAGGATCAAAAAAGACCAGGCGCGCTTACCTTTTGGCAAGCAGCCTGGTCGGCAATGCCTTATTCTCATTACTACGTTTACGCTCGTGATAGGCCACGAGCAGCGCCGGAGAGGCGCGATTCGATTGGTGACCGTTAGCCCCTAGACGCGGGTCAGCCTCCGGATTTGGAGGGTTGTCTTCGTCCATCAATTCGCTTGCGTCAATGAGTTTACCCAACTGTCTGTGGGTATTCTACCACGCCTGAGCCGTTCGCCGCAACCCGGCGGCACAGGCGGCGCCAGTGAATAAAAGGCCGGCCAATAACCAAAGGGCGGGGGAGGGAGTTGGCGATGACCTACTCTCGCATGCAGTTGCCCACATACTACCATCGGTGCTGGC
>DATLZJ010000209.1:0-2070 GCA_035574055.1 Caldilineaceae bacterium | reverse complement strand
AATGACGAATCTTCCCCCCGATCCGGTACGAGCAGCGACCGCCGTACCGGCGATTAGGCGCTTCCCATCGCGAAGAAACGCTCAATAACCAAGAACCGTATCATAAGAAAACCGTGCCTGGGGTGTAGCCCAGGCACGGCTCTGGCAGCGCATGTGAATGGCCCGCAGCGTAGGCAGATCAGCGCGCATAGGCGTTGAATGGGTTGGTCTCCGTGAGTTGCCGGATGGCGGCGGCGTCTACTCCGGCATCGGCCAGGCAAGGCAGAAAACGCTCGACCAAGTAGGTGTAGGGCTGTACCGGCCCCCCACCCGGTTTCGATGGGTCATACCATCCCCGGTCGTGGCTCAACAGCAGACGATGGCCGTAACCGGCGTCCAACACACGCTGGATCGCTTCGACAAAAAAAGCATCGCTAAAGTGCGGGCTGCCGATGGCGTCATACTCCAGCCACACCCCACGCCGGGCCATCTCCAGGTGGAGCGCCGTCTCCGGCTCGGCCTGGGTATGGATCCAGATGAAACGTTCCGGGGTGTAGCCGGCCTGCTCGATGATCTGGAGCTGGTCGCGCACCACTCGCCCGCGCACGGTGTGGCTGCCGATGATCGCGCCGGTCGCCGCGCCGGCCCGCGCCGCCGCGCGCAGGATTTTGGCCTCCAGCGGAGTAATGCCGTCGTCGCCGGCGCTGACCTTGATCCAGGCGGCAGGTGCGCCAGCGCCCTCGATCTCGCCGGTCAACTCGCCGATCATCCACTCGGCCAGCGCCGCCTCGCTTGCCTCGCGCGCCCATGCGGGCGCCCACGGCTCCCGATAGATGCCGGTGGGCAGAACGATGGGGAAACCGGCCGCGCGGGAGACGGCCGCGTCAATATCGGCTCGCCGCCCCACCCCTTCCGGCGTACATTCGACCAGCGCCGTCACCCCCTGCGCCTTGATCTTTTCGATCTCCGGGACCATCAGCGCGATCACCGCAGCCGGGTCCGCGTAGCGGTAGCTTTCGGCCTCGATCGGGCCAAGGTCCACAAAGATATGCTCGTGGGGCAGGATCAGCCCCAGCTCATCCGCTTGCTTAGGCCCCAAGGTCGTATACAGCACAGGCCCCGGTTTCTCGGCCAACTGCGCCTCCCCATCTGGTAATTCAAAGGATTCCCTCCGCCGGCATCAACCCTGGTCAAACTCGATCCAGACCTCGCCCTGGTCGGGCGCAAGGTCTAGGCGGAAGACCTCGCTATCCCGCTCGCGGTTGCCGTCCAGCACCCAGAAGAAGTAGGCGCCGGCCACCGTACCGCCCGGCAGCTCGCTGGCGTTCAGCTTGGCCTCATAGTTGTAGTCGCCCATCGGCCCCTGGTTGCGGGTCAACGCGATGCTCCTGACGTCGCCAAAGTAGGTGATCAGTTGCCCGTCCTTCTCGATGCCAAGCCGGTAGTCGCCCTGGGGTTGGCCGCCGTCTACGCCGCTGTGCTTGAAGAGCAACTGGAACTTCAGCTCAAAACCGCCGTTGGGCCGGACAGTCGGGCCGCCGGAGATGCGGAACTTGCAGCCGTCGTCGCCGCCACAGGGGCCGGCGTTGACGGCCTGCGCGGGCGGCGCGGCCGGTTGCGGCTCAGGCGTATTGGTGGGCGCAGGCTCCGGGGCCGGCTGGGCCGGAGCAGCCTCGGCAGGCGGCGGCGCGGCAGCCAGCGGCTCAGGCGGGGCCGGGATGTCTTGGGCTACGGGCACTGCTTCGGCGTTCTCGGCGCGCACCAGCTCGCCAAAAACCCAAGCCGTCTGGCCGTTGACGCAACAGAACTGCCACCAGGTCCCCTCCGGGTTCTTGCCCACGATCTCAAAGGTCTGGTCGCGGCTCACCGAGCCGACGATCCCATAGT
The DNA here is from genome assembly GCA_035574055.1 of Caldilineaceae bacterium. Taxonomy (GTDB): domain Bacteria; phylum Chloroflexota; class Anaerolineae; order Caldilineales; family Caldilineaceae; genus QEUY01. Next base: position 204 of record DATLZJ010000209.1, on the reverse strand, counting down.
TAGTCCCCGGCCCGCCGCGCGCGTTGACCACCTCATTGACCACCACCAGTTGGGGCGCCGCAGCCTCAGCCGGCGCAGTGGTCGTTGTGGGCGCACTCTCGGTCAGGGCATCGGCGCCCGTGACAGAGGATGTGGTAGTAATCTCGGTGGTAGGAATCGCAGCAGAAGGAACCTCAGCGGCGGTAATCTCCTGAGTCGCCGTCA
>DATLZJ010000208.1:0-3130 GCA_035574055.1 Caldilineaceae bacterium | reverse complement strand
CAGCACATCGGCAAAATACTGCACCCAGTCGCCGCGTGGATTGCCGGGATAAACCGTTTGGTTGTTCCAGGGCGCTACCGCCGCGACCAGCACCAGATCGTCCTCATGGCCCGGCACCTGCCGGATCGCCTCCCGGCAAAGCTGGTAGCAGCGGGCATAGAGTGCAGGCGTGATGACCTCCGCCCCTGCGTTGGCAATCGCCGCCTCCAGCTCGTCTGAGTTCAGCCGGTAGAGCGCGTTGAACCGCTCCGGCAGACTGCGCCGGAAAGGATCATCCGTCTCCGCCGGCTCCCCCGGCCCGCCAAAGGGCGCAGCCGGCTCCCCTGCGGCGCGCGCTATCAACGATTGGAGCCAGCGCATGGCCTGTTGCCACCACGCCGCCAGTCGCCCCAGCGGTTGCGACAGGGGTTGCGCCCCACGCGCCGGCTGGGGCCGGGCCTGCGCCCGTGCAGGCGACGCCACGCCAGCGTGAGGGCGCTCGATCACATAGTTTGGCTCATTGCCGATGATCCAAATGCGACAGCCCGGGCTGGCCGCGACGAAGTTGGCGCAGCGCCGGGCAAAATTGGCATATTGGCTGCTGTTGGGCAGCGTGCCATGGGGGTAATAGCCGTTGTTCAACCGGCAGATCACCCCAAGCTCACGGCTGCTGAACTGGCGAAAGTCCACGCCGGAACGATTGGTCGGCTCGTGGCCTACCGCTTCGGTAAAGACGATCCAACCCGGTTTACGCGCCTCGAGCATCAGGTGCTCGCCGCCCGGGTCGTGCAGCCCATACAGAAACGGACTCTCAAATCGGTTGGACGCCATTGCGTGGTCTGTGGCGCGCTTAGCGCGGGGATGGCGAAGACGGCCTACCCATTGCCGCCTAATGACACCAGCCGAACGATCGTGCTGATAAGACGAATGTTACTGCGCCGGGCCTGTACCGGCAACCCCGATACCGGCAGCCCTACCAAAACCCGTCATCTTGGTTGTAGCCGAATTCCTCACAAATCCGGGCTACGGTCTCAACAATCTGGGCGTGGGCGCGGCCGTTGCTGGCGATCAACCCGTTGTGGGCGCGCGCATCACGCTTGTTGTAGGTGAGGGCGTTGCCCCAGCAGTCGGTCATGATCCCACCTGCCGCCTCCAACAGAGCATGAGGGGCGCAGAGGTCCCACTCCTTGCAGCCAGGGCTAGGATGTACATAGAGATCGGCTAATTGCCGGCTGATCAAGCCGACCTTCAGGCCGACGCTTCCACTAACTCGCTCGCTGGTGATCCGTAACGTAGAGCGAATCTTGTCCACAATCTGTTGGCGATGGCTACGGCTGCTGACCAGGATCATGCGGTTGGTCTTATCACAGTCGCTCACCCGCAGGGGGATCTTCTCTTCGGCCTCATAGAGAAAGGCCCCAATGCCGACAGCCCCCGCATAGAGCAGACCACTCTCCGGCTGCATGACCACTCCCAGGGCCGGACGTCCTCGAATCGCCAAACCGATCATAATCGAGAACTCGCCGTTGCGGGCAATAAACTCCTTCGTCCCGTCCAGAGGATCAATGATCCAGACCCGCTCGCGCTCCAGCCGCGTGAGGTCGTCCTTCGACTCCTCCGAAAGGACGCCATCATCGCCGTACATCGCCTTGACACGGGAGACAATGTGCTGGTTGGCCGACCGGTCCGCTTCCGTCACAGGCTCGCGGTCTGTCTTATAGCGAACCTCGGAGGAGCCGACGTAAAAGGTGTTGACGATGGTCGCGGCCTCGCGCGCCACCTTACAGGCAAATTCTAGCTCTGCCGTCAGATCGGTTACATCCACCGATTCGTGCGTCATACTCACTTTCTTCCAATCGCTCTACTCTCGGTCACCAAAAAGGGCGGTAGGATTGTAGCAACAGATGGCGGGCGCAGCAAGTTGCTATTGACTTGGCTGCTCGCCCGGCGCATCCTAACCGCGCGCCAAGCTCAGTCCTACGGGCCGCCCGGCAGGGTACGGGCGCAGCGAAAGCCCAGCCAGTTGGCGGCAAAATCTGCCGGACGGATCCGTTGCGCCGTCACCTCCAGCTCGGCAGCCCCGCTGGCAAAGTCCCCTCCCTTGATGACGTAACCGGCTGCTTCAGGGGTGCGCACCCAAGTGCTCGTCCATTCGGCGACATTGCCGGCGGCGTCGCTGAGGCCGCTGGGGCTATCGCCTGCCGGGCGAAAGCTGCCGATCGGCGTCGTATCGCCTAATCCACTCTCCGCGCTGTTGGCGAGTTGGCGGCCAAAGTGGTCGCCCCACGGGTACCGGTGGCGCCGATTGGTCGCCGCCGCATAGCCTGCGGCCACCTCCCACTCCGCAGCCGTCGGCAATCTCTTGCCCGCCCACGCGCAATAGGCGTCCGCCGCCGCCCAATCCACATGGATAACCGGATGTTGGGCAAAGGCAGAATCTGTGAAGTAGTTCAGGCGGGTGGCGCTGGCCGTATCGGCAGGCCAGGGGCAGACGCCTCGCTCATAACAGCGCCGGTACTCCCCATTGGTCACCTCAAAGCGGTCGATCAGATAGCCCCTCAGGTGTACCTGGCGCTCAACACCCGCCATCTCCGGGTCGCGCACAACGTAGTCGCCGGACGCCACCTCCACCATATCCGGGCCGCGGCGCACCGCGGCCCGTTGCCAGACCAGGGTCAGCACAACCAACGCGAGGGCGGCCACCAGCCCGAGCCGCGCCCATTGTGGATAGGTCCGCAGCCTTTCCGGCGCATCGGCACGCGCCGGCTCCGGCGACGGCTCCCCCGGCGGCTCCGCCTGCAACGCCTGGAGCGCGGCCAGCGCATAGCCGCGACGGGGTGGGCCGGCCAGCATCACCGCTGCGCCCAACTCTTTGCGCAGCGCCTCGACCCAGCGGAAGCTCAATGGGTCCTGGTCGCGCAGCCAGACGAGCGTCTCCGGAGGCAGCGGCGGCTCCCAATCCATGACCGCCTCTTTGAGCAGCAGCGCAGCCCGCTCTGCATCCAACTGGTGGCGTAGCGCCGTCACCAAGCCGCGGCGGTAGTAGAGCGCGCTGCGCAAGAGTAGCGAACGCTGCGCCTCGTCCAACACATGCCCGGCCTCCAAGAGGAGCAGCCCTTCACGCAGCAACGACAGCGGCGCAATCTCGCCG
>DATLZJ010000207.1:0-2470 GCA_035574055.1 Caldilineaceae bacterium | reverse complement strand
TGGCCCCTTTGACCCGGCCCCCCAGCCGCCGCCCGCCGCTGATATCGCCGACTGGAGCGCGCCGGAGCCTGAGCTGGCCGCTGCTCCCCCAAGCCAGGACGCCGCGGCGCTGCCGCCGCTGCGCGTGGTCGGCCAGGTCGGCGCTACCTATATCATTGCCGAAGGGCCGGAGGGGCTATTTCTCATTGACCAGCACGCGGCCCATGAGCGCATCCTGTACGAGCGGTTCTTGGCCCAGCGCAGCGACCCGGCCCGCCAGCATCTGCTGGAGCCGTTGATGCTCCATGTCGGCCATGAGGTGACGGGCTTGGTCGCTCACCATCTGGACGAGCTGGCCGAGTTGGGCTTTGAGATCGAGCCGTTTGGCGGCGATGCCTATCTGGTGCGCGCCCTGCCCGCGCTCTTGAGCGGCCAGGACCCCCGCCGGGTGGTGGAGGAGATCGTAGCGGCGCTGGCCGCCCAGCGCAACCTGGTCGGCGAGGAGGCAGAGCAGCGGCTGGTCAAAATCATCTGCAAGCGCGCCGCCATCAAGGCCGGCCAACTGCTCAGCCCGCTGGAGATGCAGGAGCTGGTTCGCCAGTTGGAGCAGTGCCGCTCGCCGCGGACTTGTCCCCACGGTCGCCCGACCATGCTCCAGCTCTCTGCCGGCGAGCTGGAAAAGGCCTTCGGGCGCATCTAACGCCCCAGCCGCAAATCTTCGCGCTGGAATCTTCAGTTTTGAATCAAGCAAACAGCTTTGGTGCAGCTTGACGCCTATGCTATACTCATCCAATTGTGGCTCGACGCCCTTTGATTTGACCATGATTTGACACTGTTTCACACGGTTGGGCGCTGGTTCAGTCGCTTTTTACATACCGTTGTCTAACCGTTTTTCGATAACAGCCCGTGGATAACCGCATTTAAAAGAACGCTTGCACGTCGCCCAGGTGCAACCAGGAAGTACGAGGAGAAAATGGCGTTACGCATTCAAACCGAACCCATGGAAAACCGCCAAATGGCGTTGCGGGTCGAAGTTGACCAGGAGCGTGTAGACCAGGAGCTACGCAAAGCGGCTCGCAAGATCAGCAACCAGTACCGCATTCCCGGCTTCCGGCAGGGCAAGGCGCCCTACTCGGTGGTCGTTCAATATGTGGGTCTGCCTGCGCTGATCAACGAATTCCTGGAGCCGTTGGGCCAGGAGGTCTACCGCCAGGCCATCGAGGAAGCCAAGATCGAGCCTTACGCCATGGCCCAGCTTGATGTGGACAGCCTGGAGCCGCTGACCTATAAGTTTGTCGTGCCGTTGGAGCCGGAAGTGGATCTGGGCGACTACCGCAATCTGCGGCTGGAGGAGCCGCAGATCGAGGTGGACGAGGCCGACATCCAAGCGCGTCTGGAGGAGTACCGTGAGCAATTTGCCGGTTGGCGTGAGGTGAACCGGCCCAGCCAGTACGGCGATATGCTGACGGTGGATGTCAGGAGCGTCCTCATACCGGAGGAGGGCCAGGCGCCGAGTGAAGAGACGGTCGTCCTGGACGAGACCGATTGGGACATCACGCTTGACAAGGAGAATCCCCTGGAACCCCCCGGCTTCGATGAGGCCTTGTTGGGGTTGCGCCCCGGCGAGGAGAAGGAGTTTGTCCTGAGCTGGCCCGCCGACAGCCAGAGCATCTATGCCGGCAAACAGGCGCGCTTCCGCGTCAAGGTCAACACCATCCAGGCCCATGAGGCGCCTCCCCTGGATGATGCCTTTGCCCAACTGGTGGGGCCGGACTTCCAGACGCTGGACGATCTGAAGGCGCGGATTCGCGAGGAGCTTGAGGAGAAGCGGCGTAGCCAGGCAGAGAACGAATACCTGGAAAAGGCGCTGGATGCGCTGGTCGCCCAGAGCAAATTGGTGTATCCGCCGGTGGTCATCGAGGACCAGCTCGATGTGATGGTCTCGGAGTTCGAGCGCCAACTCCGCCGCTACGGCATTGAAAGTCTCGAAGACTTCCTCCGCCAGTCCGGCCAGACAGTCGAGGAGTACCGCGAGAGCCTGCGCGAGCAGGCGGAGACCATTGCCCGCCGCAACCTGGTCATCTCCGAGCTGTACCGCAAGGAAGGCATCGAGGTCACCGATGAGGACATCGAGGCGCGCATCAACGCCATGCTTGGGCCGGAGCGCGCTGCAACGGCTGACGACAATGAAGACGGCCAAGCCACAGAGGACCTGGCCGCCGAAGCCGCAGACGTGACCGGCCAGGCCGAGCCGCCAACTGCCGAGCTAGCTGAAGGCGAGGCGGACGCGCGCGCCGACGACAACGACGCCACCCGCGCGCTGCGCCAGATCATGCGCTCCGGCTCGGGCCGCGCCGTCCTGGAAAGCCAGATTTTGCAGGAGAAGGCGTTGGACCGGCTGCTGATGATCGTGCGCGGCGAGGAACTGCCCGAGCTGCCGCCCGCCGAGCTTGTGACCCAGGCCGAGCCGCTGCCGACCGAGGCGGGCGCG
>DATLZJ010000206.1:0-4606 GCA_035574055.1 Caldilineaceae bacterium | reverse complement strand
GGTGGGTGCCGGTCAGAGTCACCCGCGCCACAACTTTGTCCCCTTCGGCCAGCATGTCCTCGACCTGCACCCGAAGATCAGGGAAGGCGGAACGGTACACGTTGCGATGTTGTCCAAAGTGGAGAGACAATTGCCGGAGCGATCCTCGAGCCAAATTGGCATATATCTAGAAGTCGGGACCAAGCGCACCTTTGCAGGCGTACTAGAGTGGCCCGGCTGGTGCCGGAGCGGACGCGATGAGCCATCGGCCTTGCAGGCCCTGCTCGACTATGGGCCGCGGTATGCACGCGTCCTCAGTTCAACCGGGCTGGCCTTTCAAGCGCCGACAGAGTTGTCTGCCTTGGCCGTCGTCGAGCGGCTTCAAGGGGATTCAACCACCGACTTCGGCGCGCCCAGCGTGGCTCCCACCGCCGACGCGCAGCCACTCACTGAGGACGAGCTTCAGCGCCTCCAAACGGTGCTGGCGGCATGCTGGCAGGCGCTCGACGCCGCGGCGGAGGCAGCCCGCGGGAAAGCCCTACGCAAAGGGCCGCGCGGCGGCGGGCGCGAACTGGACAAGATTCTCCACCATGTATTGGAGGCCGAGGCGGGCTATTTGTCGGCGCTGGGATGGAAGCTGCAACAGGATACACAAGCGGACCTGAGCCAGCAAGCCGAACGGACCCACCAAGCCGTGCTGGATGCGCTCGCCGCCGCAGCCCGCGGCGAAATTCCACCGCGCGGCCCGCGCGGCGGTCTCCGCTGGACGCCGCGCTACTTCGTTCGGCGAGCCGCCTGGCATGTGCTGGATCACGCCTGGGAGATCGAGGACCGCGCTCAGTGAGGGGTGTTGAACGGTACCTCACCTGACTTACGCGATACGCTGCACTTCATACCGCTGCGCGTAAGCGCCTAGCCCCGCCCGGCAGAGACGCACTGCTTCGGGCAGCGCCTCTAGGATATCCTGGGCGGTCATACCGTCCTCGCCGACCCGCTCGGCGGCCAGATCGCCCGCCAAACCATGCACAAAGACCCCCATGCGCGCCGCCTCCGCGACCGGCAGCCCCAGCCCGGCCATGGCGGCGATGGTCCCGGTGAGCACATCGCCGGCGCCGGCGGTCGCCATGCCCGCGTTGCCGCTCAGGTTGATGTAGAGCCGCCCATCGGGGTACGCAATCAGCGAGTGCGCGCCCTTGAGCACGATAATCGCGTTCAATTCTTGCGCCGTGCGCCGCGCCACACCCGCCCGATCCTCCCCGATTGCCGCTGCCGAGAGACCGGTCAACCGGGCCATCTCGCCCAGGTGGGGCGTGAGGATGGTGGGCGCACTGCGCCGGCGCAGCACATCCGGCTCGCGGCTGACCGCGGTCAGCCCGTCGCCGTCCACCAACAGCGGCTTCGGCGTCGCCGCGGCCAGGCCGCGCACCAAGTCCTGCGTCTCCGGCTCCAGCGAGGCCCCCGGCCCCAGCACGACGAAGTCCATGCGCTCGATCAGCTCCAGGAGCCGGTCACGGTTGCTCAGGGCTATCGTGCCCGCGGCGGTCTCCTCCTGCGGCAGATAGACCAGCTCGGCGGCGCGGGCGGCGATGTACGGCGCGACTGAGGCGGGCGTCGCCAGCCGGCTGTAGCCGCCCCCGGCCTTCATAAAGCTTAGGGCCGCGAAATAGGGCGCGCCGTAATAGCTAGCGGCCCCGGCCACAAAGAGCGCCTCGCCAAAATCGCCCTTGTGACCGGCAGGATCGCGCCGCGGCAGCGGCACCGGGTCATTGGTCGCCGCCGGCAGCGAGCCGGATGCATAGAGCGCGGGCGGAAAGGAGATATGGCTGACCCAGAGCCGCCCCCCCAATTCGTAGCCCGGATAGAGCAGGTTGCCCAGTTTGGGCAGGCCGAAGGTCACGGTATGCGCAGCCCGCACGGCCACCCCCTGCACCTGGCCGGTATCGCCGTTGACGCCGGAGGGAATATCCACGCTGACCACCGGCTTGCCCGATGCGTTGATGGCTTGGACCGCCGCGGCATAGAGACCCTCCACCGGGCGGGTGATGCCGGTGCCGAGCAACGCATCCACCACACCGTCTGCCGCAGCCAGCGCCGCCTCAACCGTGGCCGGCTCGCTCGCCTGGGTGATCTCGATGCCGAGGCCGGAGACGGCCTGGTAATTGGTCGCGGCAGCGCCCTGGTAGCGCGCCGGGTCGCCCAGCGCCAGCACCTGCACCACCGCGCCCAACGAATGAAGTTGGCGCGCCGCCACCAGCCCATCTCCCCCGTTGTTGCCAATGCCGCAAAGCGCCAGCCACCGCTGCCCGGCCACAGGCCAATGGCGACGGATGACCCGGCTGACGGCCAGGCCGGCATTCTCCATCAGCAGTAGCTCCGGAATCCGGCACCGCTCAATCGCCGCGCGGTCCATAGCCCGCATTTCGGCCACACTGCTCACCTGCATCGCGTTCCTCCGGCGGATCCCCTTGAACTTTGTTTGTTCTCCGTCTTGGCGCCCTACCGCCACGAGATTACAATGAAACCACCGACAGACCAAAGTCTACCCGACCGGCGCGTTGGGTTTGCCGGTCCAGCCATCGAGGAGTCTATCATGCCCGACAAAGTCCGTTGGGGACTGCTCTCCACTGCCCGCATCAACGATGCGCTCATCGCCCCCATCCAGGCGTCGGCTCGCAGCGAGCTGGCCGCGGTCGCCAGCCGTGATCTGGAAAAGGGCCGCGCCTATGCCGCCGCCAAGGGCATTCCCACTGCCTACGGCAGCTATGAAGAGCTGCTGGCTGACCCCACCATTGACGCCGTTTACATCTCGCTGCCCAACTCGCTGCATTGCGAATGGGCCGTCAAGGCCGCCGAGGCCGGCAAGCATATCCTCTGCGAAAAGCCCCTGGCCGTCACCCTGGAGGAGCTTGACCGGATGGCCGCCGCCGCCGAGCGCCGCCGCGTTACCCTCTTTGAAGCCTTTATGTACCTGCACCATCCCCAAACGCGCCGCGCCCTGGAACTGGTGCGCAGCGGCGAGTTGGGCGAGGTGCAGACCGTGCAGAGCTGGTTCCACTTCTACCTGCCCCCGGAACAGGCCCAGAATATCCGGCTCAGTGCAACGCTCTCCGGCGGGTCGCTCTGGGATGTGGGCGTCTATCCCAACAGCCTCGCCATCACGGTCTTTGGCGGCCAAGCGCCCGAGGCCGTCTTTGCCAGCCAAATTATCGGGGAATCAGGCGTGGATGTAGCCTTCCGCGGGCAGCTTCACTTTGGCGGCGGCCAGGTCGCCCAAATCTCGTCAGGCTTCCGCACCCCCTTCCGCGAGGGCGCGCACATCATGGGCGACCGCGGCATCCTCCAGATTTTGGAGCCGTGGAAGCCTCGGCTGACGGGGCGCGATAGCACCATGATCCTGACCGCCCGCGACGGCAGCCAGCAGACCATCGTCACGCCGGCTGTCGATCCCTACTTGTGCGAGGTGCAGGCGATGGAAGCCTGCATCCTCGATGGCGCGGCCCCGGTGACGCCGCTCGAGCACAGCCGGGCCTTCCTGCGCAGCGCGCTCGCCCTGTATGAATCGGCGCGCAGCGGCGACGTGGTGCGGCTGGGGTGACGGCTGAATAGTTTCTATGCGTAGCTGCGGTATCCTTACCGCGGCTCTCCGGTAGACAGGGCGTGTCCGGCGGTAGAGATACCGCCGCTACGATGATGGTTGGCCGGCGATGTAAGCCGGTCTATCAGATGAAAGAACGACGGGCGCCGGACCTTGCAAGGTCCGGCGCCCGTGTTGTTATGCGTTTGCGTGACGACCGGTTAGGCCGTGCGCCGCCGTGTAAAGATCACACTGCCGGCCAGCGCGAGCACAACCAGGGCAACGACGGCGATGGCCGCGACCGCGCCCGTCTGCTCGCCGCCGGTGTCGGGCAGCGCGCCCGGCGCGCCCTTAGCGCCCTCAGGGGCTGCTTCCTCCTCAGCCGGAGGAGTCGCGGCGGCCTCTTCCTCCGCTGCAGGCGTCGCCTCTACCGCCTCTTCCTCGGCGGCGGGGGTGGCTTCCTCCTCAGGAGCCGGCGTAGCTTCCTCAGCTGCCTCCGGCGTTGCCTCTTCAGCGGCTTCAGGGGTGGCCTCCTCCGCGGGCGCCGGCGTGGCCTCCGCGGCGATTTCCACCTCTTCAGGCGTCAACACCCTGTCAATGACGTGAATAACGCCATTGGTCGCTTCCACATCCGCAGCAATGATATTGGCGTCATTGACCATGATCTGGTCGCCGTCTACCGCGAAGGTAACGCTGCCGCCTTGCAGAGTGTCCACCGCCAGCCCGTCGGTCATATCCCCGGCCAGCACTTCACCACTGACCACATGGTAGAGCAGGATTTGGCTCAGGCGGCCGGCCGGGTCGGCCAGCAGCTCGTCCAGCGTGCCCTCGGGCAGGGCCGCAAAGGCATCATTGGTCGGCGCAAAGACGGTGAACGGCCCTTCGCTCCTCAATGCCTCAGCCAAACCCGCGGCCTGAATCGCCGCCACCAGGGTACTGAGCTGCTCATTGGAGGCGGCAGTATCCACGAGGTCGCTCAGGCCGGTCTCGCCGCCGGTGTCGGGCAGCGCGCCCGGCGCGCCCTTAGCGCCCTCAGGGGCTGCTTCCTCCTCA
>DATLZJ010000205.1:0-5363 GCA_035574055.1 Caldilineaceae bacterium | reverse complement strand
ATGTGGAAGGGATCCGTGAGGTCTGGTTTGCGCAAAGTAACCCTGCCAGCGCCGGCCGGTTTCAAGTCGCCAACAGCTTTAGCCTGGCCCGTCGCGAGTCGGCGCCGCTGGCCGCCGATGGCAGCCGGCCGTGGGGTATTGCGGTGGACAGCAATCGTCATCTCTGGGTGGCCGATACCGAGCGCAATGTCATCTACCAGTTGGCGCCGCCCTACATCTATCGCCTCTACTTTGCGACTGTGTTTCGGCGGGATCAGGATTAGTTTTTTGACTCGTGTTCCGTATGGCTTGTGTTCTGTCTTCATAGGAGTCTGTAGGTTTGACCATGCATTTCAAAACACCGTCTATGGGTCATTTTCGTGCCAATCGTAGAGAGAGCCAGGGGCTGCGCGCCAGGGCTGCGCGCCTGCACCCCATCGCTCGTCCCTTCTATCGTTCCTTTATCGCAGGTTTGACGTTCCTGCTTTGTCTGGGGTTGCTCCTGCCCGGCGCGGCGGCTGCCGAGACCGCTGCGCCTGCCGAGACCCGCAACACCCTCGTGCCGTTGCTGCCCAATGGCAGTTGTGCGGGCGCCAAGTCCGCCACCATCTTTGGTCTACAGGTCTACGGTTCTAGCGGACGAAACGCGTCCTACTTCTCAACGCTTCAGAACAGCGGCGCGAGTTGGGTGCGGGTGCCGGTGATGTGGGAGGATATTGAGCCAAACGACGTCACCCCCAGCCAGTACCAGTGGGCGGCGGTTGATAACGCGTTGCTTGGCGCCCGTGACGCCTGTCTAAACCTCATCGCGACGATTGACCATGCCCCTGGGTGGGCCGCCTTCTACCCGCGCGCGCCGCTTTTTGCCCATGCGTATGGGGATTTTGCCGAGTTCGTGGGCGCATTGGTCGAGCGCTATGACGGCGACGGCGTGTCTGATTCGCCCTATGGCATGGTCGTGAACCACTGGGAGTTCTACAATGAGCCGGACTTAGGCCCCCAGCCCAGCGGCGCCACCGCATGGGGCAACGCCGGCGCGCAATATGCCCAGATGCTGAGGACCATTTACCCGGTCGTCAAGGCAGCGAACCCTCAGGCCCAAGTCGTCTTTGGGGGGATTGCCTATGACTTCTTTGATGTAAACGATGGCCCCTTTGTCCAGAGCTTTTTGGAGGATGTGCTGAAGGCAGGCGGCGGCGACTATTTTGATATCATGAACTTCCATTATTACCCGGCCTTTCGCAAAGCCTGGTATCGCTATGAGAATAGCGCCAATGAGGGGACCGGCCTGGTCGGCAAGACGACGGCCATCCGTGAGCTGCTCCACCAGTACGGCCTCAACAAGCCGGTTGTCATCACGGAAGCGGGCTGGCACAACAATGACCATGAAGAACTGCCTAGCTCGGATGAGGATCAGAGCCGGTATGTGGTGCAGTTCTTTGCCCAAAGCAAGGCCTTGGACCTGGAATTCATGATCTGGTGGATGCTGTCCGATCCGGTTGGAGAGTACCAGTACGCCACCGGCTTGGTCACTGACACCAACCCACCAATAGCCAAGCCTGCCTATAAGGTCTACCAGGTTGCCGCCGCCCGCTTGGGGTACGCCGAATACTCGGGTACACTTACTGTGGCCGAGACCAAGAACGAGAAGGTTGAGGTCCATCGCTTCACCGACCCCCATACCAAGAAGGTCTTCTATGTCGCTTGGCTCAACCCCATCAGCGCCAATGGCAGCACATCTATATCGCTTTCCGGCGAGACGGCTCGCGTCTACGATAAGATCGGCATCCTCATCGCTACGAAACAAGACGCTGAGGATGGCGCCAATGACGGCAAGGTGACCGTGCAGGTTGGCGGCAGCCCTGTTTACATCGTGATAAACTAAGCGCAGTTGGCGTAAAGAGATGTCAGCCGGAGGCCCCATTGCAGGTCAACCGTCGAGCTATCCATCGCTTTAGGCAGGTCGCCCGGCTGGCGTCAGCGCCGGTCGGTTTTCGCGCCCGCCCGCTCCTGTTAGCGGGTCTGCTTATCTTGGCGGCGCTCCCTGGCCTATGGCTGGCCGCGCCGCACACGGCGGCCGGCCCCCTTGCGGATGTGTCTCCCTCCGCACAACGGTCCCAGATGGTCGAGCTGCAAACCTATGTGCCCATGCTTGGCTCGGCGCTGTGCAATGGCCCCAAGACCTCATCGGTCTTTGGGGTACAGATGTATACAGACACTGGGCGTAGCTCCCCCTACTTCGCTGCGCTACAAGCGTCGGGGGCAAGCTGGGTGCGCGTCAATCTCGCCTGGTCCCAGGTGGAGCCTTTCAATGTGTCTTCCGCTCTATTCGACTGGACGACAACCGATCGGGCGCTGCGCGGGGCGGCCCAGGCGTGTGTGAACATCGTCGCGGTCATTGACAGTAGCCCATGGTGGGCGGCGCCGACTGCCCACGCGCCCCTCTTCCCCGAAGCCTATGATGACTTCGCCGCCTTCGTCGTTGCCCTGGTGGAGCGGTATGACGGCGATGGATGGCTGGACGCGCCGGGCGCTATTGTCATCCGCCATTGGGAGTTCTACAACGAGCCGGATATTGGACCCCAGCCGGGTGGGAGCGGTTGGGGCGAGCATGGCGCTCAGTATGCCGAGATGCTGAAATGGGTCTATCCGGCTGTCAAGAACGCCGATGCCGGCGCCCAAGTGCTCTTCGGCGGTATCTCCTATGACTGGTTTACCGAAGATGGCGGCGTTTTCATCCGCACTTTTCTTGACGATGTGCTGAAGGCAGGCGGCGGCGACTACTTCGACATCATGAACTTCCACTATTACCCTAGCAACCGCCGCGCCTGGACCCAGAGCAATTCCAACGGTTTGGTGGAGAAAACCGCTGCGGTTCGGGCGAAGCTGGCGGAGTATGGCCTGGATAAACCCATCGCCATTACCGAGGCCGGCTGGCATAACAACACCGGCACGGTCTTTGACACCAGCGATGAGATACAAAGCCGCTATGTCGTGCAGTTGTTCACTCAGGCGATGGCGCTGGATGTTGAGGTGATGATCTGGTGGATGCTCTACGATCCAACTAGCTATCCTTTTGCGACTGGGCTAGTGACGGCCAGCGATCCACCATCAGTCAAGCCGGCCTATGGCGTCTTCCAGGGCGCGGCCAGCCGGCTGCAAGACGCGGAGTTTAAAGCCACCTTAACCATTACCGAAACCAAGCACCCCGATGTCGAGGCATATCGCTTCTATGACCCATCGCTCGACCATACCTTCTATGTGGCCTGGCTCAATCCGGTGAACACAGTACAGGCGCGACCACTTCAGGTGGCTGGGGAAACAGCCCATCTCTACGGGTTAGACAATGTCTTGAGCGCCTTTGTCCGTGATGCAGACGACGGCTCCACTGATGGGCAAGTGACCGTCCAGGTAGGCGGCAGCCCTATCTATATCGTCATCAACCAAACCTCTCCGGAGTCCGGTGATGGGGATGCTGCTCTGGAGTAGACACCTCCAGAGCAGTTACATGCACCTCGCATGATGCGCATCGTATCACGTGCGTGGCCTGAGGTGGAGCCAGCTCAGATCAGTGAAAGGAAGATCGCCTTGTACGATAAGACTATGTTGGACCAAAAAAGTGTGCTAGACCATGGGGGGCTTTGGCTGGGGGCATTGGTCATGGCGTTGCTGTGGATGTTCGCCAGTGGGCCGTCCGCCCATGCGGCGGCGCCGGCCCGCCCCAGCCGCCAGGATCAAGCCAACCACAACTTTCTTCCACTGCTTTCCACCGGCGCAAGCGCCGATCCAAACGCGCCGCCGCCGCTGTGCCGCTTTGGCGTCAATGGCGAGCCTGGCAGCTATCCCATTGAGCCGATGCGCTTTGGCTGGTTTATTGATTACCGTGCCTCGCTGTCGGCCAATGCGCCATCCAGCATGGACTATTATCCGATGATCCGGCTGGAGCAGGAGGGCGATACCTACCGCTACTCGATCTTCCTGAATCGCGCGCCGACCAGCGATGCCCAGTTGAGTGAGGTGATTGACGCCCATCCTGGCGCCTATTGGTTTGTAGGCAACGAGCCGGACCGCTACCACTACCAGGACGACCTGGAGCCGCACATCTACGCCCAAGCCTATCATGACCTCTACCATCGCATCAAGAGTCAAGACCCGGCAGCCCGGATCGTCGCTGGCTCCATCGTTCAACCCACCCCCGTGCGCCTACAATATCTTGACATGGTGCTTGCAAGCTATTACGAGCGCTACGGCCAGCGGATGCCGGTAGACGTGTGGGCCTTCCACAACTTCATTCTCAACGAGGCGAACTGCAACTTCTACAATGACCCTTCTGTCTGTTGGGGGGCCGAGATTCCACCAGGGCTGCGCGATACCGTGAAAGACGGGATGCGGATTGATGTGCAGCAGAATGACAGTATTGAGTTGTTCAAACAGCAGGTGATTGCCTTCCGCCGGTGGCTGGCGCAGCGAGGATACCGGGAGGTTCCCGTCTTCCTGTCGGAATATGGCGTGCTCATGCCCGCAGGGTTATTCAACCCGGACTTCACGCCGGAGCGCGTCAACGCATACATGAACGCCACCTTTGATTTCCTGCTCAGTGCCAAAGACCCGGCCATCGGCTATCCGGGCGACGACAACCGGTTGGTGCAGCGCTTCTCCTGGTACAGCGTTGACGACACCAGCTTCAACGGTTTCCTCTTCGATCCGAATAGGCCCGTCAGCGCAGCCCGTACCTCGATTGGCTCGAATCTTGCCGGCTACACAGCGGGTGTGCAGGATGAAACCGACCTAGAGGCGCTGCGGGTTGGTCTAGTGGGCACGCCACCCTTGGCCGATCAGGGCGCGACGACGGTCACGCTGCAAGCGATCATTGCCAACAGCGGCAATCTGGCGGAGGCCGCGGAGGCGAGCGTCGCCTTCTATGATGGCGACCCGGCTGCCGGCGGCGTCCTCATCGGTGAATCCACCGTGCAACTGGCCGGCTGTGGCGAGCGGGCGACGGCGCAAGTCGAATGGCCCGATGTCGCGCCCGGCCAATACCAGGTCTATGTGCAGGTGGATGGCGACAACCAGGTTCATGAGGTGGACGAGGGGAACAATCGCACGAGCGGCGTGGTGGCCTTTACCCGTAGCCAACTTTTCATACCGGCGGTGAGCAACCCGTTCATCATCCCGTGACCGTATCTCCCGTGACTGGATATCCCCTGACTGTGTATTCCCGGACTGTATATTCCCTGCATGTGCAGGGTTTTTAGTAAGGAGGTTGCTTTGCCCCTTCGCTTTCCTATGATAGGATCGCCTTCATGAGCAGACACTATTACGGTGGTCAGGCAGTTCTGGAAGGCGTCATGATGCGCGGGCGGAAGACCATGGCCGTGGCGGTG
>DATLZJ010000204.1:0-7177 GCA_035574055.1 Caldilineaceae bacterium | reverse complement strand
GACCTCGACCACCCCGGCAAAGGTCAAGCCCGCCAGCACCAGCGCCAGCGTCATGGCGCCGGTCTGCGTCGCCACCAACAGCGCGCGCTTGGAGACCCGGTCCACCACCACACCGGCCCAGGGTGTGATCACCAGCGCCGGAATGGCCGAGGCAAAGCCGACAATGCCCAGCGCCAGCTCTGAGCCGCTGATCTCGTAGACCAACCAACCTTGGGCGATGATCTGCATCCAGGTGCCGGCCAGCGAGATCAACTGGCCGGCGAGGAAGAGCCGGTAGTTCCGGTGCCGCAGCGCCGAAAAGGTCTTGGGCACCCGAATCTGACGGGCGCGCAGGGGCACAACCTCAGGAGGGATGTTCGGAGTACGCGGCGGTTCGACGCTCGCCATGACAGCGGGTCCGTTCCAGGCAGATGCAGCTTGTGTTAGGTTGAGCGGGAAAAGATGCGCCGGAGCACTGCCATTGCCTCCATCACCTTCGTACACTCCTCCGGCGAGAGGTCTTTCAGGATTTCGGCAAAGCGCTCTTGGGCGGCCTGCACGGCTGCGGCCAGGACGGCTTTGCCCTGGTCGGTGAGCGTCAGCGTGACAAAGCGCCGGTCTTCAGCGGAAATCGAGCGGTTGATCAGGTTGCGCCCGACCAGGCCGGTCACCTGGCTCGACATGGACGGCAGCGTCAGACCCACATGCTCGGCGACAGCAGAAAGGGGCGCGCCCGGATGGCGGTTGAGAAAGACCAACACGCGCAGTTGCAGCACCGAAAGGTCCGGCCCACGTTGGCGGCGAATCTCGGCGCGCAGGGCCTGCATGACCTGGGGCACTACGTCAATCAGCTCGCGCGCCACAACATCACTGGAACAAACGTCGCCCTCTCTCGGCTCGTCGCTCCGGCGATTGCTGAGGCGACCGCCATCCGCACCCTCCTGGAGGTCAGGATGGTTCAGGTCTGGGTTGCCAAGGCTGTTACTGCGCTGATGGTCCATCGGCTTTGCCATCCGAACAATTTGATCAACTAACTCTAGTGCCTTACCATGACGCCTGTCAAACGCGGCAGCGGCTGGCACACCTGCCCAATGACGCATAAGCGGCGGCGCGACCAGGGCCGGACGCTGCCGGAACATTCACCGGCTCGCCAGCGTTGACCAAGTGTATGGACAGCGTAATCTTTGCCGCGCCGAAGCGCGCCCGCCAACGCTATCTTTTGCCCGCCGTGCTGCTCGCTAGTTTGGCTGTGGCAAGCGCCGGGCTGTGGCTCTACCTCTGGCTCCTGGCCGACCTGCCGCCCATCAGCAGCGTCGAGCGCCGCTTGGTGCGGCCCACCACCCAGATCGTTGACCGGCACGGCCAAGTGCTCTACGAAGTCCTGGACCCGCAGGCGGGCAAACAGATCAATCTCAGCCTCGACGCGCTGCCGCCGGCCTGCATCCAGGCAACCCTCGCCACCGAGGACAGCCGCTTTTTTCTCCATCCCGGCGTTGACCCGCTTGCCATCCTGCGCGCCGCCTGGCAGAACTACCGGGCCGGCGGCGCCGTCGTCAGCGGCGGCAGCACCCTCACCCAGCAGCTTGCCCGCAACCTGCTCATGTCTCCGGAAGAACGCTACGAGCAGTCCATCCGGCGCAAGCTGCGCGAGGCCTATCTCGCCTGGCGGCTGGAACAACACTACACCAAAGAGCAGCTTCTCGCCCTCTACCTGAACCAAACCTATTACGGCCACTTTGCCTTTGGGCTGGAGGCCGCGGCCCAAGTCTTCTTCGCCAAGCCCGCAGCACAGCTCAGCAAGGCCGAATGCGCGCTGCTGGCCGGGCTGATCCAATACCCCACCGGGTATGACCCGCTCCAGGACCCGGAGACCGCCAAGCTGCGCCAGGCGACCGTCTTGCGCCTGATGCGCGAGGCAGGTTACATCAGCGCCGAGGAAGCCAAACAGATCGCCGCCGAGCCGCTGCGCTATCGCTCCCGCCTCTTTAACATTCGCGCGCCCCACTTTGTCATGTACGTCCAGGACCTGGTGGCGCAACGGATCGGCCCTGACCGGCTGCGCGATGGCGGGCTACGCATCGTCACCACGCTGGATGCGAATCTGCAAGCCCAAGCCGAGACAGCCGTCCGCTACCGGCTGGACCTGCTCAACTGCCGCGTGCCTGGCGTCTGCGACGGCTCCAACGACCCGCAGCGCCGCGTCGATAACGCCGCCGCCGTCATCATTGATGCCGCCACCGGCGATCTGCTCGCCATGGTCGGCAGCCCCGACTACTTTGATGTCCGCATCCAGGGCAATGTCAACGCAGCCCTGGCCCTACGCCAGCCCGGCAGCGCCATCAAGCCGCTGACCTACGCCGCCGCGCTCGACCCAGGCTGGAGCAAGGCTTTGGGCTTATCCCCGCTGACGCCCGCCACCATCATTCCAGATCTGCCGACGACCTTCTACGTCACTGACAGCGCCGGCGGCAACGTTCCCTATCAACCGCTTAACTACGACCGGCTCTTCCACGGGCCGGTCAGCGTGCGCACCGCACTGGCGAGCAGCTATAACATCCCTGCCGTTAAGACGCTGGAGCGCATCGGCGTGGAGACGCTGCGACAGATCGCCGCGCAAGCGGGCATCTCAACCTTTACCGAAGAGTATGGTCTGGCGCTGACCTTGGGGGGCGGCGAAGTCAAGCTGCTCGACCTTACCACGGCCTATGGCCTCTTTCAAAATGGCCGCCGGCTGGACACCCGCGCCCTGATTGACATCCAGGCACGCGATGAGAATGGGCGCTGGCAGTCGCTCCTCCGTCCTGGCCCAGACGCCGGCGCGGTCGCCGCCCATCGCCCGCAGCCCTACGGCGCGCAGGTCATCGAGCCGGCTACGGCTTATCTCATTACCGATATCCTCTCGGATCCAGTGGCGCGCGCGCCGGCCTTCGGCGAAGGGACCGTCTTGGAGCTACCCTTCCCTGCCGCCGTCAAGACCGGAACGACGACCGACTGGCGCGATAACTGGACCATCGGCTATTCGACGGAGCGTATCGTGGGCGTCTGGGTGGGCAACGCCGACAACGCGCCCATGCTGGACGTGAGCGGCATAGACGGGGCCGGCCCCATTTGGCACGACCTGATGCTGGCCGCCCACACCCACGCGCCGCCGGCCTTCCCGCGGCCAAAGGAGATCATCGAGGTGACGGTCTGCGCGCCCAGCGGTCTGCTGCCCTCACCCTACTGCCCGCGCACCCGCACCGAGCGCTTTATTCGCGGCACCGAGCCACAAACCGCCGACGACCAGTTCCAGCCCCTGGTCATTGACCGGGCGACCGGCCTGCGCGCCGGCCCCAATACGCCCGACGAGCGCCGCGCCGAACGCGTCTACTGGATGTTGCCTGCCGTATACCACGATTGGATGGTCAGCCAGGGGCTACCGCTGCCGCCGCCGGCCGCGCCGGATGGGGTGCAGATGGCCGCTGCGCCGGTAGCGCCCACCACCGGCCCGCTCGTGCTCACGGCGCCGACCTCCAACACCGCCTACCGCATCCATCCTGGGGCGCCCCTCGACCGGCAGCGGGTGGAAGTGGCGGGCTTTGTGGCCGATGGCAGCCTCTGGGCGGAGCTACGCCTGGTCAAGGATGGTCTGATCCTCGCCGAGGCAGCCCAGGCCAGCCGCATCCAGAGCTGGTGGACCTTTACGCCCGGCGTCCATCACTTTTGGTTGGAAGGCAGGAAGACCCTGGCCGGCGAATGGGTGCAGACTGCGCCCGCGCTGGTGATCGTCGAGGCGGGCGCGGCCACGACGGTCGCCGCCGCCGGACCCTGACCGGCGCAAGGATTCATCCATTCTTCGCCAGATAATCGGCATGAGGAAATAGGAAATAGGCCAGACAGCGCCTCCACCCTATCTTCCACTTCCTATTTCCTAATATTTACTGTTATTCCTGCCGTGCCGGCCTTCGGCTACGGCTCACTGCTAGGGAGAGTCTTATGCATCGTTCTCGTGCGTTCATGCGCTTTGCAATCTTCACATTGCTCGTCCTAGCCCTGGTTGGCGCAGTGTTGACGCCGGTGGTCTCGGCCCCCTTCCAGCGCCGGCCGGCCGCAGATCAGCCTGCACGCCACCAGTCAGCCGTCGCCAGTCAGCAGTCACCGGCCGCCCGTCCCCAGCAGCAGCCGGAGGACGCTCTGCCGCCGGTCTTGGTCGCCACAACGCCCGCCGCCGACGCCGCCTGGGAGGGCGGTCCGGTAACGCTGACTTTTGACCAGCCGCTTGACCCGGCCCTCGCCGCGCACCTAAGGGTCGAGCCGGCCCTGGCGGGCGACATCAAGGTTGACGGCGACTCCTTGATCTTTACGCCGGCTGCGCCGCCGCAGCCGGGCACACGCTACACCTTCCGGCTCGACCCCCCTGCCGGCAGCGCGGCGACGCTGGGCGCGCCGGTCGAGTTCTCGATCACGGCGGCCATACCCCTGCAAGTGACTTCAGTCCAGCCGGACGACGGCGCTGCCGAGGTAGATACCGTAACCCAGATCATCATTGCCTTCAATCGCCCGGTTGTGCCCCTGACCGGTATTGATGACCAGGAAGGGTTGCCCAACCCATTGACCATCGAGCCGCCGGTCGAGGGCAAGGGGCGCTGGCTCAACACATCGGTCTATGCCTTCCGGCCTGCCACCGCCTTTGCCGGCGCTACCGACTATACCGTCACCGTCGCCGATGTCGTTGGGCTGCAAGGCGAGACCCTGGCTGAACCGGTGGTCTTCTCCTTTACCACCGCAGCCCCGATCGTCGTGGATGCCGCGCCCGCGGGCAGCCAGGTTCGCCCAGACGCTGCCATCCGCGTCGAGTTCAGCCAGCCCATGGACCGGGAAAGCACCGAGGCCGCCTTCCACCTGCGCCGCACAGGCGACGAGGGAGGCGACGTGGAGGGCGAGGTCGCCTGGCTCAACGCCGACCGGACGCTTATCTTTACGCCCACCCAGCCCCTGGAGTTCGGCAACCGCTATGTGATCGAAGTGACCAGCGCGGCCCAACCGGCCAGCCGCCAGGGAACCCTGCGCGCCGACTTCACGCGCAGCTTCTCGGTGGCGCCGCTGCCTGCCGTCCAGACTGTCTCCCCGGTCAACGGCGCCGATGAGGTCTCTCCCGACGCCTCCGTCATTGTCCGCTTCAACGCACCCGTCAGCCCCACCCTCGTCCTAGAGAACATCCAGGTGACGCCGCTGCTCACCACCACCCAAGTCTTCAGCTACTACTCCGAGTATCTCAACGAGCTTCAGCTCTCCTGGTTCAAAGAGCCGCGCACCACCTACACCGTCACCATCGGCGCCGGCATCGCCGACGAATATGGCAATACCCTGGGCGAGGATTACGTCCTCACCTTCACCACCGGCGACTATCCGCCCTTTGTCCGCCTAGAAACCGAGCGCTTCACCCACTTCAGCGCCTTCTCCGACACCCGCGTCAGCCTGCTCTATCGCAACGTCACCACCGTGACGGTGGACCTCTACCGCCTGCCCGAAGATGAGCTGTTCAAGCTGACGGGCAGCAACCAGTGGCAGGCTTGGGAAAACTACCAACTCCCCAACCCCACGGCCCATCGCATCTGGTCGCGCACTTACGAAGCCGCCGATGCAACCAACATCACCGTCCGCCAGGTCGTGACCCTGACGGATACAGCCGGCGACCCCCTCCCCCCCGGCGTCTACTTCCTCCAGGTCGCCCAGCCCCCTGCCGCGCCCCCGCCAAACGCCTACACCAGCGGCGCCCAGTCGCTCATCGTCCTCAGCAACCATAACCTGATGCTCAAATGGAGCCAGGACGCCGCCAGCCTGGCCTGGCTCACCGATCTCCAGACCGGCCAACCCGTCGCCGGCCAACCCGTCCGCTTCTTCCGGGACGGTGTGCTGGTTGGCGATGGCATAACCGGCGATGACGGAACCGTCCAGATCGAGATCGAGCCGGACCCCGAACGGCGCTGGGCGCCGGTGCTGGCGATGGTCGCCGAGCCGGGCGACCCCAACTTCGCCCTCGTCTCCAGCGAATGGGCCAGCGGCATCGCCGTCTGGGACTTCGGCCTCAACGGCGGGTGGACCCTGGACCCGCTCCAGAGCTACTTCTATACCGACCGCCCCATCTACCGCCCCGGCCAGACCGTCTACTGGAAGGGGATCGTTCGCTGGTTGGAGGATGACCACTACCGCCTCCCGCCGGATGAGCTGGTGGCATACCTCACCGTGCGTGACCCGCTGGGCAACGCCATTCTGGAGGAGGAACGGACGCTCGGCCCCCACGGCACGATAGACGGCGCCATCCAGCTCTCCGACGAGGCCCTCACCGGCGGCTACTACATGGAGGTTCGCCTAGAGATGGGCGACGCCCAGCCGGTCTATGCCGGCCTCTCCTTCCCCGTCGCCGCCTATCGCAAGCCCGAGTTTGAGGTCACCCTCGCCTCGGAAAAGCCGGAGTACTTCCAGGGAGAGACCGTCCGCGTCCACGTCCAGGCCACCTACTATAGCGGCGGCCCCATGGCAAACGCCCCCGTCACCTGGCGTCTCATCTCCGAGCCATACTTCTTCTTCTGGGAACAAGCGCCGGAGGGACGCTACTTCAGCTTCACCCCCTTCGACCCGGACCAGGCCGACTACGACCCCTACCGCGGCAGCCTTTACCTCGGCATCATTCGCGAAGGCACAGGGCAGACCGGCTCCGACGGCAGCTTTACCATTGAGCTGCCTGCCGACCTGGCCGGCGCGCCCCAAAGCCAGAACTGGGTCTTTGACGTGACGGTGCAAAGCCCCACCAACCAGTTCGTCAGCAGCCGCACCGCTGCCCCCATCCACAAGGCTGCATACTATATCGGCCTCAGCCCGCAAAATTATGTGACGGTTGTCGAGGACGAGAGTGTGGTGGACATGGTGACGGTCACGCCCCAAGGCGAGCCTTACGCCGATGCAGAGCTGGCGCTCACGGTCTACGAGTTCCAATGGAACAACGTCTACGCGCGCTCGGCCGATGGCGTCTACCGTTGGGAAACCAGCGTGCAACGTACCCCTGTCTATTCGGAGACGGTCACCACCGGCGCCGGGGGCGAAGCCACCTTCACCTGGACGCCCACCGTCGCCGGCCAATATCAGGTCGTCGCCATCGGCGAGGACGCAGACGGCAACCGGACCAGCAGCAGCACCTTTCTCTGGGTCAGCGCCGCCG
>DATLZJ010000203.1:0-4896 GCA_035574055.1 Caldilineaceae bacterium | reverse complement strand
CCGCCATGCCCATCACTGCCTGGGTGGTGCAGGCCGCAACCGGGGCGCGCGCCCCGCGCACCTCCACAATGCAGAGACGACAGGCCCCAAAGGGCGCCAGCCGTGGGTCATAACACAGGGTCGGGATCTGTTTGCCATAGCGGCGGGCAATCTCGTAAAGGGTCTCTCCCAACCCAAAGGAGACCGGCTCGCCGTCCAGCGTTAAGGTCAGGGGCGCGTCGCCCTCTGCCTGCCCGTTCGCCTGCGGGTTGCTCACGGCGCCCATGCGGCGGCTCCTTCCTGGCGAGCGCGCGGGGATGCGTTCGTCACCGCGCGGCGCACCTGATCCGGGAAATAGCGCACTAGGCTATCGGTCACATTAGGCGCAGCCTGGCCCAGACCACAGGCGCTCAGGCCGCGCATGGTGCGCCCCAGGTCCTCCACTTCGGCCAGCCACTCGTCAAGCTGGGCCGGCCCCTCCCCTGCCAGCCGCTCCATCAGCCGTTGGGCGCCGATGCGACAGGGGAAGCACTTGCCGCACGATTCATGGGCGAAGAAGGTGATGGCCTGAGCCGCTACCGCCATCATGTCGCGGCTGTCGTCAAAGACCATGATCCCGCCTGCGCCCAGGAACGAGTTCTTGGCGCGCAGGCTTGGCTCGTCCAGCGTCACGTTGAGGTCGTCGCCCGCCAGAAAGCCGCCGGACAGCCCGGCCATGGTCACTGCCTGGATGGCCCGCCCCGGCTGTGGGCCGCCGGCCCACTCGTAGAGCAACTCCGCCAGCGGTAACCCAAGCGGGACTTCGTAGTTGCCGGGGCGCTGAATGTCGCCGGAGAGGCTGATGATCTTGGTGCCTGCCTGCTCGCCTACGCCGAGACTGTGATACCACGCCGGCTCATGGCGCAGGATCGGCGGGACCGCGGCCAAGGTCTCCACATTGTTGACCGCGGTGGGCCGGTTCTCAAAGCCATGCGTCACCGGATAGGGCGGGCGGTTGCGCGGGAAGGGGTGCTTGCCCTCCAGGCTGTTGAGCAGCGAAGTCTCCTCGCCGCAAATATAGGCGCCCGCACCCCGGCGCAAGTAGATCTCAAAGGAGAAGTCGCTCCCCAAGACCGCGCCGCCCAGGATGCCGGCCGCGCGCGCCTCGGCCAACGCATGTTCGAGGCGGGCATAGGTCTCCGGATACTCATAGCGCAGATAGAGGAAACCGCGGGTCGCGCCGGTGGCATAGCCGGCGATAAGCATCCCCTCGATCACCGCGTGGGGGTCATAATCCAGGATGGCCCGGTCCTTGAAGCAGCCCGGCTCGCCCTCGTCGGCGTTGCAGACCACATACTTGGGCGCGCCGGTCGCCTCGCGCACGGCCTGCCACTTGAGGCCGGTGGGGAAGCCCGCTCCCCCGCGCCCGGCCAGCCTTGCGGCGCGGATATGCTCGATCACCTGGTTGGGCGTCATGTGCCGGAGCGCGCGCGCCAGCCCTTCATAGCCGCCGGTCCGCTGATAGCCGGCCAGGGTGGCGCGGTCCGGCTCGCGCAAATGGGCAAAGACACACTCGCTCTTGCCCGCCGGGTTGGGCGGCGGCAGGGGCGACGGCAGCGCGCGGAGCTGGGCGCTCTCGTCTACCGTCCAGACGCGCCCTTGGTGCAGCACGGGCACCGGCGCATCGCAGCGACCGGCGCAGGGCATGGGCTGCGCGCCCTGATCGGCCAGCCGCGCCAATGCCTGCTCCGCGCCATGCAAGCAGCAGATGGGGCCGGTGCAGACGCGCGGGCCGCGGGCGGCTGCGGGAGAGCGGGCCAAATGGTGATAGAAGGTAACGGTGCCGTAGAGATCGGCCAGCGGAATACGCAGCGCGCCGGCAATGGCGCGCAGGGCTTGATCGGTTAGGTAGCCATCGCGCTGGTGAAAGGCGTGCAGCAGCGGCAACAGCGGCGCCGGCTCATAGCGCCACCGCTCGATCAGCGCCTGGTCGGTGGATGCAGACATGGCAACTCCCCATGGGCAGACTGGGCCGGCAGCCCCAAATTAGGGAGCGGGCGGCTGCCGTCCGGTAGCCCCATTATGGAAGATCAGGGAGTGGTTGTCAATCTGAGGATCGGCAGCCGGCGCAGATGCCGTAGAACTCCAGCAGGTGGCTGGTGATGAGAAAGCCAAAGCGCTCGCCCAACTCCTGGGCCATGGCCCCGGCCACGCACTCATCGAAGTCCACGATCTGGCCGCACTGGGAACAGACCAGGTGGTGATGGTCGCCGTCGGCGCGGATATAGGTCGGGCCTTGCTCGCCGACATAGATGGGCCGCACGATGCCCAACTGGGTCAACAACTCCAGCGTCCGGTAGACAGTGGCGCGGCCCAGCGCGGGGTGGATGGCCTTGGCGTGGGCCAGAATTTCATTGGGGTGGAGGTGTTCCCCCTCCTGCCCGATGACCTCCAGCACGGCCAGCCGGGGCGGTGTGATCTTATAGCCTGCCGCGCGCAGCCGTTCAACCAGGGTCTGGGCAGCATTGTCAAGCGGAGTCATTCGATGCTTCTTTCAGGAAATCACGGCTTTCAGGAAATCACGGCGCCCACTGGGGCCGTTGGCCGGGCCGGGCGACTTCCCACGCCTCGCCGGTGGCAGTATCCATGATCCAGACAGAGATCGTCACCTGCGGCCCCTTGAGGGGGAAGCGATGATAGAGCAGATAGCGCCCGTCCGGCGACCAAACGGGCGGGCCGTAATCATGGTCCGGGTCAGTGGTCAGGGCCTCCGCCTGGCTGCCGTCGGCGCGCATCCGCCACAACTGCTTGCCCAGCGTCATGCCAGGACCGGCCAGTTCCTTGCGGCGAAAGGCAATCCATTCACCGTCGGGCGACCAGGCCGGCGCATTGTCCTCCACCGGTACATCATGGCGGCTCAGGAGCCGGCGCGCCTGCCCTGTGGGATCGGCGGAGGGATCAATGGCCGGGTCGAGCATGAAGAGATGAACCTCGTAGACATCATCGCGGGCGATCATCTCGCTCAACACCAGCCTGTTCTGGACTGGATGCCAGATGGCCGGGTCGCCGGTAGTGGTCGGGTAGAAGCGGCTTTCGCCCGTCTCCAGGTTATAGACGCCAACGCCGCCCAGGTCGGGCGATAGGTAGCTCAACCACTGGCCGTCGGGCGACCAGCGCGGCTCAAAGCCAAGCTGTTGGCTATCGGCAAAGAGCTGGGTGGCTGCGCCGTCGCGTAAGTCCAACAACCAGAGCCGGGGCGGGCTGACCACCGGCGCGGCAAAACCGGAGGCGTTGCGCTGGGAAAAGGCCAACAGGCGACTGTCGGGCGCAAAGGCTGTGCTGTTGCAGGTCGCCTGCGGGCAGGCGCGCAGTAGCTCCGGCGTCTCCGCCCCCGGCATGAGCCGCCAGAGGTCGCTGGCGCCGTCTTCGTGAGACTGGGCAAAGACGATCTGGCCGGTGTTGGGGTCTACGGTGAAGTCCCAGATGCCATAGGGCGCTTGCGTCACCTGGCGGGGCGCGTCCAAGACCGGCGGCCCGTCGCCCAGACGTACCGCGCGGCGCATCAGTTGCTCCCGTCCTTGCTCGTCGAGCGCAGAATAGACGATGGCCGTGCGGCCCGTCTGAAAGCGCCAGGTGATGGGGTCATGCAGGATGCGCCCATGGCGGCTGCGCACACCGGCGGCCAGCGTCACCGTGTAGGTCGTGTCGGGGGCAAGCGCGCCATCCGGGACAAAGACCAGCGTCTCCCCCTCCATACGCACCTGGCCCGGCGTTGCGGGGGATAGCCGGAGCGCGGCGCCATCCGCCAGCGGCTGGTCAAAGCGCACCTGGATTTGCGTGCGCACCGAGACGCCGGACGATCCCGGGGCAGGCATGAAAGCCAGCGCCTGGATGCCGATCCGGTCGCCGCGCCAGATGACCACCAAAATGGCGAGGATCAGGCTAAATATCGCCAGAAGCACCGTGCGGTCGAAGCGACCGAGCCGGCGAGAGGGCGCGTCGGTCATAGGCTCAGGGGTAGAGATAGGGCTGCGTCGGCGTCGCCACCGGCGTCACCGTCTTGGCGGCCAGCACCGGCGCCTCCCAGCCCTCCAACTGGCTAGGCGCAAAGACCCCGCTCACCTCCACCCACTGGTCATCCTGGAGCATTGCGGTCTCGGGCCAGCGCACCACCAGCCCGACCACCGCGGCATCCGCCACGCAGCAGCTTACTACAAAGCGGGTGAGCAGGAAGTGGTCTTCGCCGTAGCGTTCCGGGTTGCGATAAACAAAGCCGACCACCTTGGCCTCCTGGCCGGCCAGCGTGCTGTAATCGGTCGTCGTCTGGAAGGCGCGCCACCAGTCGAGGATGGTGCGCTCCGCGGCGGCCTTGGCGGCGGCAGCCTGGACCGCGGCGGGCAGGGCGCTCTGCTCCAGGCTCAGGCTCATCTCACGGTTGTCCAGCGCCGAGACGCCCAGAGGCCGCGGCGGTACGGCCAGCCCCAGGACAATCGGCAGAGCGACCAGCAGCGCCCCGCCCCACGAAAGCGCGTGACCGTGACTTTGATGGCTGTGATCTGAATGGACATGATGCTCATGCCCCTCGCCTGTCTCGGTGTGGCGGCCAAACTGGTAGGCCAGCCCGACCGCCAGCAGCCCAATCACGCCAAAGAGGGTGAAGCCGGCGAAACGCTCATTGATGTAGTAATAGAGCGTGCCGTTGGCGATGCGCCCGTAGAGAAAGAAGCCGACGCCGATCAGGAGCAGCGCCTTGACCAGCGCCTGGATGCGTGGATGGTTCATGGCTAAAGTCCGAGGTTCAGGTTCCAATAGACGCCGATTAACAGCGTCAGCAGGAGCGGCAACACGATCAGATAAGCCACAACCCGCCGCCGGAAGACGCCCAGGAACATGAGCGAGCTTTTGATGTCCACCATCGGCCCGAAGGTGAGGAAGGTC
>DATLZJ010000202.1:0-18684 GCA_035574055.1 Caldilineaceae bacterium | reverse complement strand
CTTCGGCGACCGTCCCTTTGTGGTCGAAGCCGGCCCCGATTCCTTCCTGACCCAGAAGCCGTGGGCGCTACAACTGGCGCGCGAGCTGGGGCTGGAGGAGCGCCTCCTGGGCACCAACGACCATCTGCGCAAGACCTTTGTGCTCAACCGCGGCAAGCCCACACCCCTGCCCGACGGCGTTCTGCTCATCGTGCCGACCCGCTTCATGCCCTTTGCCCTCTCGCCGCTTATCTCGCCCCTGGGCAAGTTGCGCATGGGGCTGGACTTTTTGATCCCGGCCAAGCGGGATGACGAGGACGAGACCCTGGCCGACTTCATCCGCCGCCGCCTGGGCAACGAGGCCTTGGACAAGATCGCTGAACCCCTGATGTCAGGCATTTACAACGCCGAGGCCGAGCGCCAGTCGCTGCTGGCGACCTTTCCCCGCTTTCGCGAGATCGAGAAAAAGCACGGCAGCCTGATCCGTGGGATGTTGGCCGCGCGCCGCGCGGCGCATGGGCCGTCTACAACTGCGCCCGGCGCAGCAGGGGCGGCGACAACGCCGGTTTCCGCCTTTATGTCGCTGCGCGGCGGCGTGCAAGAGTTGGTCGAGGCAGTGGAGGCGAAACTGACCGGCGACCTGCGCTACGGAACGGCGGTCAGCGCCCTTGCCGCCGATGATCACGGCTACCGGCTGGCGCTGGAGAGCGGCGGGTCCATCCATGCGCGCCAGGTGGTGCTGGCGACGCCCGCCTTTGTCGCCGCCGGTCTGCTAGCGCAGCTCGCTCCCGCCGCGGCCCAACGGCTGGCTGCCATTCGCTATGTCAGCACCGGCACCCTCTCGCTCGGCTTCCGCCGCGCTGAGGTCGCCCACCCGCTCAACGGCTTTGGCGTGGTCATCCCGCGCAGCGAGCGGCGGCCCATCAACGCCATCACCTGGAGCTCGACCAAGTTCGACCATCGCGCGCCGGCCGGTTATGTGCTGCTGCGCATCTTTTTCGGCGGCTCGCGCAATCCCCAAATGGTAGACTTGGCCGACGACGAACTGTTGGCGATTGCCCGCCAAGAATTAGCCGCCCTGCTGGGCATTGACGCCAAGCCGGTCTTTCACCGGCTCTACCGCTGGCGCAACGCCACCCCCCAATATGATGTGGGACACCTGGCCCAGGTGGAGGCCATCGAGGCGGCGCTGCCGCCCGGTCTCTATGTCACCGGCAGCCCCTACCGCGGCATCGGCATCCCCGATTGCGTCCACCAGGCCCAACAGACCGCGGCCAAGGTCTGGGCCGAAACAGCGCAGACGGCTGTGGAGCCATCGTTGGCAGGGGGCTGACCCCGCCGCTTGCGCGGAGCGGCGGCTGCCCGCTCTGCTTTTTGACAGCCGCCCGCCCTGGCCCTACAATCCCAAGTCGAGTGAGAACCTATATTCCTGCCCGGCTTACACCGGAGCACAGGAGGAGATTATGCATTCCCATGACCCGGCGGGCGGTCTGCCGGTGACTTTTGAGGCTGCAACCGACCGGACCTCTACCGCCCCCCGTAAATACCACATCTGGACCATCGGCTGCCAGATGAATATCGCCGACAGCAACCATGTCGCCGCAGAGCTGGAAAAGCTCGGCTATGGGCCGACCGACAACCTGGACGACGCCGACGTGGTGGTGCTCAACACCTGTGTGGTGCGCCAAAGCGCCGAAGATAAGGCCATCGGCAAGCTGGGCAGCCTCAAGCCGTGGCGCAAGCGCCACCCCGACCGCACCTTGGCCCTCATGGGCTGCATGGTGGGGGTGAAGCCGAGCCAACAGCTCTTGGACGCCTATCCCGAAGTCAACGTCTTTATGCCGCCCAGCGAGGCGACGCCGCTGATCAACTACCTGCGCCAAGCCGAGATAGATGCAGAGATGGCGAGCATCGAGCGCGAGCAGTTGATGCGCCGCTATCAACTGCAAGACGAGGCGCAGCCCATCGGCGCCCGCCAATCCATCCGCCATCTGGCCCTGGCCGGCCAGGCGCCGGTTGCGGCCCATGTGCCGGTGGTCTACGGCTGTAGCCACGCCTGCACCTTTTGCATCATCCCCTTCCGCCGCGGCGTCGAGCGCAGCCGCCCAGTGGACGAGATCGTGGCCGAGATCCGCGGCTTGGTGGAGCAAGGGGTACGCGAGGTGACGCTGCTCGGCCAGATCGTGGACCGCTACGGCTATGACTGGCGCGGCGAGCGGGGCAACAGCGCCACCGTCAGCGCCTTCAACGGCTCGCCCATCGTTGCGAACAACCACGATGGCGCTCATTATGATCTGGCCGACCTGCTCCATGCAGTCCATGAGATCGAAGGGCTGTGGCGCATCCGCTTCCTGACCAGCCATCCCAACTACATGACCGACCGCATCCTCTATGCCGTGCGCGACCTGCCCAAGGTCTGCGAGCATATTGAGGTGCCCATCCAGGCGGGCGATGACGAGGTGCTGGAGCGGATGAAGCGGGGCTACACCAATGCCGAATACCGGGCGCTGGTCCAGCACATCCGTGAGGTGATCCCCAACGCCGCCATTCACACCGATATTATTGTCGGCTTCTGTGGCGAGACCGCCGAGCAATTCGAGCGCACCGTTGAGGTGCTGGCCGACCTGAAGCTGGACAAGGCGCACCTGGCCCGCTACAGCCCTCGGCCCGGCACGGTCAGCGCCCGGCGCATGGTGGATGATGTGCCCGAAGAGGAAAAGGTGCGCCGCCACAAGAAGCTGGAGGCGCTGCAAGAGGCCATCTGTACCGAGATCAACAGCCGCTACCTAGGTGAAACGGTGGAGGTGCTGGTCGAGGATTTGCACAAGGGCAAGTGGCGCGGCCGGACCCGCCAAAACAAGCTGGTCTTTATTGACAGCCCGCTGCCGCTGCGCGGCCGGCTGGTGGATGCAGAGATCACCTGGACCGGGCCGTGGAGTATGCAGGGACGCTTTGTGCGTGATGTGTCGCCGCTGCCCGACCGGGTGGAGGCGCCCAAAACCATCATCCCGCTCGTCGCCTAAAGTCGCATATCTCATAAATGCGGAACGGCGGCGATTCAGCCCACCTATCCAACAAAGACAGGCGCCGGGGTTGCCGGCGCCTGCCGCGTACCCAGTCCAGACAAAAGGCGCACGATGTCGCTCCCCTCGCTTTTGTTCAACGTGAATAGCTTGCTCGCCAAGTAAGGCGACTGGGGAAGCAACACCCCTAGACGGAACGGCCCAAAGCGCGCGCAATGGCGCGAATGTCCTCCGGCGTCGTGCGGCAGCAGCCGCCAATCAGCCGGGCGCCCGCCGCGCGCCAGCGCCGGGCCGGCTCGTCAAAAGCAGCGACGCCCGTCCCCGGCAGCCAACAATGATGCACCGGGTCCCACTGCTCGCCGCTGTTGGGATAGACCAACAGCGGCTTGCGCGCCAGATCGCGCACACTCGCCAGCAGCGGCTCGATCAGCCGGGGCGCAGTGCAGTTCACCCCCACCGCGATCACCTGGTCACACTCGTTCGCCAGCGCCACCGCCTCGCGCAGCGGCTCGCCATGCCAGAGGTGGGCCTCATCACCGCAGCTAAAGCTCAACCAGGCCAATGCTTCCGGAAACTCCGGCAGGAGCCGGACCAACGCCTCTGCCTCGACCAGCGTCGGGATCGTCTCACAGGCCAGCAGGTCCGCCTCGCTGGCCGCCAACACCGCCATGCGCGGCCGGTGGAAGTCCATCAGCGCGGCCATATCCAACCCATAGTCGCCCCGGTACTCGGAGCCGTCGGCCAGGAATGCGCCGTAAGGGCCGATGGAAGCCGCCACCAGAGGCCGCAGCCTGCCCTGGCGATGGGCCGGCTCGGCCCAAAAGGCATCTCGCGCCTCACAAGCCAGTTGCACGCTGAGCCGCATCAGGCCGCGACCCGTCTCTGCATCCAACCCACGCCTGGCGAAGCCCGGCAATGTCGCCTGGTAACTGGCCGTGATCGCCACATCCGCCCCGGCCATGTAGTAGTCATAATGGACCTGGCGGATCAGCGCCGGGTTCTCCAACAGAAGCTTGGCGGACCAGAGCGGGTCCGCCAGGTCGGCCCCGCGACGCTCCAGTTCGGTCGCCAGCGCGCCGTCGAGCACCATGACCCCGTCGCCGGCCAGGAACGGCGCGAGAGGATTGGGCCGGACTCCGGTCTTGTTGCCTTGCGCCACTTCCGTCTCCCGTGTACTTCTCTCGTTCATAACACCGCCGTGCCGTCTGCTCACCCCTGCGCCTGGTAGATTACCCGGTGAAAGCGCCGCAGCAGGAGGGCCAAATAGACCAGATAGACGCCAAAGCCCAACAAGAGCGGCAACCCAACCGGCTCGCCCGCGGCCAGGACCCAAAAGACTTTGACCGGCCAGTAGGTGGGCAGGAGGCCGAAAAGCCACTGCCACGGCTCCGGTGTGAACCAGGCCGCCGCCGGCGCAACCAGAAAGACGCCGGTCGCCTTCATCACGGCCAGCCCCTGCACCTTGTTGTGGGCGAAGGAGGCTTCCAGCAGCGTAAAGAGCGGAGCCGTCAGCGCCGCCATGACGGCAGGGAGCGTCAACTGCCAGGGCGCCATCTCCACCAGCCCCATCAGGGGCACGCTTACATAGACGGCCAGCAGGCTGAGAAAGAGCGGCCCTATCAGCCGGTAGACCAGATAGCGATTCATGCTCAACGGCGTCACCTGGAGCGCCGCCAGCGTGCGAGCATCTCGCTCATCCAGCACCAAGAAGCCGATGGTCGCGCCGATCAACACCGGCCCCATCAAGAAGCCAAACAACCCCGCGATCAGCAGATAATGGGGCCGGATGTCATATAGGACGGCCAGCCCTTCCGTGACCACTGGGACCAGCCAGCGCACCACCAAGCCCAGAAACCAGGGGTAAATCAGCATGAACTTGGTCAGCGTGTCCCGGTTGATGCTCCGCAGATCGGCGACCGCCAACGCACGCAGCGCACCCATGCCTATCGCCTCCCCTCGGCGCGCACCACAAATCGCTCGAACGCGCCCGCGGCAAACCAGCTGGCCGCAACGCACGCCGCCAACAGATAGGCCAGGGCATAGAGCAATTCCCATGCCGGGACTGGCCGGAACGCGGCCTCGAAGAGGATCATGCTTCCCTGGGTTGGGATCAAATAGATGGGCCAGCCGGTCCAGATGCCAAAGTAGTCCAGCATCGGCAGTTGCGTCGGGATCGTCCAGATGCCCGACGGGATGAGGAACTCATGGATGGCATCATAGCGCGACGCCAGGGCGAAACTGAGCATCGCCATCAGCCAAGAGTTGAGCGCCACGCCCGCCAGCAGCCAGTGCCACCGAGCCTGCCAGCCGCCTGCCAGCAACGTCACCACCACGCTCGCCAGCAGGGCAATGACCGTCAGCGAGATGACCTTGGAAAGCAGATATTCGGTCGAGCGCATAGGCGTGACCACCAGCGCTGCCAGCACCCCGTCCCCCTTCTCCAGATAGAGGATGCCGGCCATAAAATAGAAGCCAAAGACCGACATATCAATGAAGAGCGCAATGGGCAGAAGCCACATCACGCCCGCCGGAGGCAACTGCCAGAGGATCGCGCCCCAGCTCGCTACGACCACCGCAGCCGCCCAGTACAACCCCTGGCGGTACTGGAGGCGCATATCCCAGAGCAGCGTCGAGGCCAGGCGGCTCATTGCAGGCTCCGCCCGGTCACCCGGATAAAGATCTCCTCCAGCGTCGCTTCCTGGGTGTGGATGGTCTCCACCTCATGGTCCCGGATCAGCGCAAGGAAGGCTGGGTTGCGGCCCACATTCGCCAACGGAAACTCCTGGGTGGCCGTTGCGCCGTTGTGGCGATATTCCACCCGCACCTGGCGGCTGCCATACTTGAGCTTGAGCGCCCGCGGCGCGTCGATCAGGGCGATTCGCCCATCCACGATGAAGGCGACCCGGTCGCATAACTCGCCCGCGACATTCATGTCATGGGTCGTCAGAAAGATGGTGCGTCCCCCCCTTTTAAGGTCGAGGATGATCTCCTTCACCTTGCGGGCGTTCGCCGGGTCCATGCCGCTGGTCGGCTCGTCCAGAAAGATCAGCTCGGGCCGGTGGAGCAGGGCGCGCACAAAGTTGAGCCGCATCTGCATTCCCTTGGAGAAGGTAGAGACGGGGGAATCGGCGTCGTCCTGCAAGCCCACCATCTCCAACAAGGCCATCGGCTCCTCCGTCTCCCGGTGATAGAGGGCGCGGAAGAGACGCAGGTTTTCCAGCGCAGTCAGCTTCTGGTAGTGGTTGGGCAGCTCAAAGGAGACGCCGATCCGCTCATAATAGTCGTTGCGCCAGAGCCGCAGGTCCTTGCCCAACACCTGCACCTCGCCCGTAAAATCCTTGAGGAGCCGGATCAGTACTTTTTGGGTGGTGCTCTTGCCTGCGCCGCTGGGGCCGAGAAAGCCGAAGATCTCGCCGGGCGCCACGCTGAAGCTAATCCCCTTGACGGCGGCGGAAGCCGCGCCGGGGTAACGGTAGGCAAGGTCTTTCACGTCAATCATATGTGCCGATTTGTGCTGATCATGGATGTTCAGCCAGCCAGGCAGCCAGCGCAGGATGCCGGAGCCGCGCCTGCACCTCGCGCCAGCCGGCCAGCACCTCCGGCCTGGTCGCAGCCTCCGCCGGGTCCGGCAGGAAGCCGAAGTCTAGATAGACCTTGACGGCCCAGATACGACCGGCGGAGGTGCCCAGCATGGCCGCCGGATGGCTTTCCGCCAGCCGCTGCATAGCGCGGGTCATCATCGGCTTCGACAAACCCTTGCGCTGGTGGTCCGGATGGACCGCCACCCAATGGATGCGGCCCCGCTCCTGAGGGTGATGGCGGTCATGCTCCCACCAAGCGGTGATGCTGGCGACCACCTGGCCGGCCTCGCTTTCCACAAAGAACATCCGGTCCGCCAGCGCGTCCAGATGGTTGCCGAACTCATGCACCCACAGCGCCGGCGTGACAGTGAAGTATGGCTCGGCGGCTTGGTGGAGCGCCGTCCAATGCGCGTCGTCGCCGGGCCGGTAGGTGCGAAAGCGATAGCCTGGCGGCAATCTGTAATGGGGAAAATCGCGTAAATGCGCCCGCGCCATATGAAAGGAGACATTCAGGTCGGGAGCATTCGCCATAGGAGCATCGGGGCTGCCGGTCTCAGCGGGCGGCTCGCCTTGTCCACTGCTCATGCGTGAACCTCGCCGGTGACTTCGGGCACAAAGGAGCCTTGAGCGATGATCAGCGCCTCGCTGCCGTCGGCGCAGCGCCCGATCACCTGGATGGTCGGTGTACCGATCATCACGTCGAGATGGGCGTCGGCCTCATTGACTCCGAGCGCCCGCAGCTCCGCCTCGTCCAGCGATGAGCCATCCACCACGCCGTCGGGATAGGCCTTACCGAAGGCGATATGGCAGGCGGCGTTCTCGTCAAACAGCGTCTCATAAAAGACCACATTAGCCTGGTTCACCGGTGAGCGCACATCCACCAGAGCGACCTCACCTAGCCGTCGCGTCCCATTGATGGCAAAGAATTGCTCCAGCACCTCTTGGCCGGCGGCGGCGCTGAACTCGACCAACTCCCCCTGCTCAAAACGGAAGTAGGCATCGCGCACCTCACGCTGGAATGGGAAGGCGGGCTTGGAGCTGCGCGCATAGCCCGTCGTGCGCGCGTGATGGGGGGTGGAAAAGACCTCCTCGGTCGGCATATTGGGGAAGAAGCGCACCCCATCGGGCCGCTCCGCCGATGCGCCGAGCCATTGGGGCCGGTCTGTCAATCCAACCGTTAGGTCGGTGCGTGGCTTTCCATCGGGGCCAGGGGCCGGGTCGAAAAAGCGCACGCTCTGCACCTGCTTGCGCGCCATAAAGGCGACGACGCCTTTGAGCAACTCATCGTGGGCGCGCCAGGCCGCGGCCGGGTCAAGCTGATCCACCCGGCAGGTTTGCAGCACGATGCGCCACAGTTGGGTCAGCGCCTCCTGTGAGGGCAGGTCTGGGAAGACCTTGGCTGCCCAGGCTTGGGTAGGCGCTCCGGCCACACACCATTGGAGTTGATTCGCCATCGAGGCTTCCATATAGAACTTGAGGGCCTGCGCCCGCGCCTGCGCCACGGTGCGCATGGCCGCCGGGTCCACATCGTCGAGCAGATCGGGGAACTCCGGCCCCACCAGGGCCAGCCGCGCCCAACGCTCGTCCACCATCTGGCGGTGACGGGTTACTTCGTAGTCGGG
The DNA here is from genome assembly GCA_035574055.1 of Caldilineaceae bacterium. Lineage (GTDB taxonomy): Bacteria > Chloroflexota > Anaerolineae > Caldilineales > Caldilineaceae > QEUY01. The sequence goes on along the minus strand of DATLZJ010000202.1, from coordinate 10,479 downwards.
GAAGTAGCCCAGATACTCCGGCGCGCTGTAGAGCAGACGCGCCTTTGCCAGGGGGGTATCCTGCCAGTCTACATGGACAAGGCGGGCGCCGCGGCGATAGGCAACCTCGGCCGCCAGCCGCACCAACTCCCGATGCTCCAGCTCGGCAGTGATACGCAACGGCTGGCCTGGTTGGAGGTTCAACCCGCTCTCGATCAACAGTTCGGCGTACCGGCGCTGTTGCGCGCTCAGATCATTCATGCTGTGCTTCCCTCTTTCATCTCGTCATCCAAGCTTCATCAATGTCGGTTAATATCGGTCGGTTAATATCGGTCGGTCAATATCGGTGAAATCTCGTATGGGTAAGGCCGTATCCTCATAGACGGCTGTGGCCCAATATCACCATCCTGCTTTGGTGGTCCTGTCCTATCCTGCCATTATACGCCACGCCCTAGGGGCCGGATAATCGCCGGCGGAATGAACAGAAACCATTCCGCCAAAAGACCTGTCTGGTTTGACAGACAGGCCGCCCATGGGTATACTTATGACTTGACGTTGCGGCCCACTAGCTCAATTGGCAGAGCAGCTGACTCTTAATCAGCGGGTTCGGGGTTCGAGTCCCTGGTGGGTCACTCTTCGATATCTGGCGGTTTTTCGACCGAGAGCCGCTAGATACAGTGTATATCCAGCTCACGTGGACAGCCGGTTTCAAGGGCGTCAATTGCTCCTCCATTTTCATCAGAAGCACATGGAGGTGCAGGGTGCAACTGAAGCTTGCTGTCCATTCGTTTCTCCTCGATCGTAGAGCCTCACGCCTCAAACCCACCACCGTTGCATGGTACGAGTTCATGCCGCATACCCGCCGCGCGCCAGACGCTGTGGCAGACCAGCCAGGGTGAGCCGTTGACCCTCTGGGGCAGCGGATGATCTTCAGGCGTCTGGCTGAACGCACTGGCATTGAGCATTGCACTGCGCATACGTTCAGGCGTACATTTGCCCTGTAGGCCCTCAGGTCCAATATGGACATCTACACGTTGCAGCGCCTGATGGGCCATGCGGACCTGGAGACGCTCCAGACATACTTGAATCTCAACCAGGACGAAAAGCGGATCGAACGACTGGTCTTGGGCGTTTGCCTGACCTTCGTCTGGCTCATCGCCCTCGGCAGTTGGATCGTCAAGCACGGCTTGCGCCATTTCGTTGACCACAAGTCTCGGCGTGACAAGAGTTACTTTCGGATCGGCTGGGACTGGCTCGCCCGCTGTTTACGCCTGGGCGACCCGTTCCCCTTCCGCTTCAGACCCTATCCCTGAACTAAAGTGATATGTAACTAGAACGCCCTATATTGATTGTGTGATGCAATGATGAGACAGGGGATCGGTCAAGGGACCGGGAAATTACCAATGAGGAGCTAGGCTTTCTAATCAACAACCCTTTCTGAGACTACGCGTCGTCATAAGCCAAATTGCCTACAGGTTTTGCGCAGTTCTGCGCAGTGGCATCCACCCAGTTCGATATACGCTGATGATCGACAAAGTGCTGCGCGGCTAGGGTCCAGTGGCCTGTCCTTTACTATGAATGAGAGGAAGGAGCGACAGCGATGCCAACGATCATCACGACTGATCCGATCTGCGGGATGTTGCTGGAGCCGGAGGGCGCCACCATCACCTGCACCTATGCGGGCTGGACCTATTTATTCTGCTGTGAAGAGTGCTTGACCCTGTTCCAGCGAAGTCCGGCTACCTGCGTGGCCTACCTTGCTCATAGTCGCACCGCCCACGTTGGCCATCCCTGCCAATACCAGCGCGCGTCTTCGCAGCCGTCTTCGACAGGAGTATCGCTATGATGGATTGGAACTGGGGGTGGGGAACCATGATGGTTGGCGGGCTGGGCATGCTCGCCTTCTGGGGCTTGCTCATTGCGTTGGCGCTCTGGACCATGCGCGCCGTTGCTGGGAGCGGTGGTCATAGTCAGACACGCAACAATCAGCCAACACCTCTCGAGATTCTGCAGGCGCGCTATGCGCGCGGCGAGATCAACCGTGAGGAATACGAGACGATCCGGCGCGACTTACAAAGCGGCTAGCAAAGCCACCCTGGAAACCCGGTGCACCCACTCATACAGTGGAAAGATGTTATTCATTGAGAGAACCTCGCTAGAGTATTTGTCAGGTGAAGGAGACAGAGATTGATGCAGACCCGATGGTTGCTTCAGGTGGTAGTCCTCTTGGCCGGCCTGTTGCTGGCTGCCTGTACCCAGCCGTTGGCCGTCGCCCCCACGCCTGGCGCGGCTGCACCCAATAGCGAAACAGGCGCGGCCATGCCTGGGATGGACCATGAAGGCATGGCGCCGGCGGCGATGGATCCTGGGGCGATGATGGATGCGTCGCTGCCCTTTGATGCCCAGTTCATCGCTAGCATGATTCAGCATCACCAGGGCGCCGTCGAGATGGCGCAGATGGCGTTGGACCAGGCCGAGCATGCGGAACTGCGCAGCTTGGCCGAGACCATCATCACCGCCCAAGAGGCCGAGATCGAGCAGATGCGGGCATGGCGCAACGCCTGGTACCCCGATCTGGCCCCCATCCCAGCAATGGGCATGGACATGGGCGAGATGATGATCCCTGAAGATGTGAGCATCCCGTTCGACCGGAGATTCCTGGAGGCGATGATCGCGCATCATCGCGGCGCCATCGCCATGGCTCAGGCCGCCCAGACACAGGCCGAGCATACGGAGATCAAGCAGTTGGCGGAGGAGATCATTGCCGCCCAGGAGGGTGAGATCGCCCAGATGGAGCAGTGGCTAGAAGCCTGGTATGGCGAAGCAGCGCAGCCTGGGCCGGCTGCCGCGGACGTAGCGGGCACGATCTGGGTCGCCAACGAGGAGGGCGACAGTCTCAGCGCAATTGATGCCGCCACCCAAGCCGTGGTCGCCACGCTGACCGGTATCCCCGGCCCGCACAATGTGCAGGTCGCGCCCGACGGGGCGACGGTCTGGGCGGTGAGCGGCCATGAGGGCATCGCCGTGGCGGTGGACGCGCAGACCTATACACTCCTGGGCACGGCGCCCGTGGGCAGCGCCCCGGCCCATGTGATTGTCAGCCCCGATAACACTACCGTCTATGTCAGCAACAGCGGCGACAACAGCGTGACCGTGCTGGATGCTGCGACCTTCACGCCGCGGGCGACTGTGCCCGTGGGCGAATTTCCCCATGGCCTGCGCCCCAGCCCAGATGGGCAGTGGGTGGCGGTCGCCAACCTGCGCAGCAACACGGTCAGTCTGATCGACACCACCGCCCTCACCGTCAGCGCCACCATTGAAGTCGGGGAAGGGCCGGTACAGGTGGCCTTTGCCCCCGACGGCGCAACCCTCTACGTAACACTGAACGGGGAGGATGCGGTCGCCGCAGTGGACATCGCTACACAGACGGTGATAGGCAAGGCGGCGGTGGGTGATGGGCCCGTGCAGGTCTACGTTACCCCTGATGGCGCTCAACTGCTGGTCGCCAACCAAGGGACAGAGGACGCACCCAGCACGACGCTTTCCCTCATCGACACGGCGACCTTGACGGAGGTGGCCAGAGTCGAAACGGGTCAGGGAGCGCACGGGGTGGTGGTGGAGCCAAGCGGGCGCTATGCCTATGTCACCAACCTCTACAGCGATACGTTGACTGTAGTAGACCTGGAGACGCGCCAGGTGGCGGCGACGGCGCCAACCGGCGAGTCGCCCAACGGCGTCAGTTTTTCACCCTTGGCGCCCGCCGTTCCTGCGGCTCAGGAGATTGCCCTGCACCTCCCTGTCCATGCAGATGATGCAGGTGCGCATGCGGAGGAGCTTGAGGAGGCCGCTACCGAAGCGCATGAGGAGCACCATTAGCCTCACCGGCATGGCTAGGCTGGCACAAAGCTGGCGGCGCGATGACCTGGTGAATCCTTTGTGCCGATTCTGGCCGGCTGTAAGTGTAGCAGCGATTGCCAACGAGACGTTTACCTGATGATATACTACACCCGTCGATTGTACATTCATGCAAGACGAGCAACAAAGGGAGGGCAACGGTGGCACAGGTGCGGGATGTTGTCTGCGGCATGATGGTGGACACAGAGACGGCCCAACACAAATCGGAGTACCAGGGCCAGACCTACTACTTCTGCGCAGCCGGTTGTAAGCGAGCCTTTGACCAAAACCCCGAGAAGTATCTGGGGACGGAAAGCGCCGGCCACGGCGGCCAGCACCACTGATAGCCGCAGCCGGCATAGGGAGTGGGCCTGCGCTAACAGTGGACACTCCGGTGAAAATCACTGAAAGCGAAGATGGGGGGACGCGATGTGCGTCCCCCCATCTCATTTGCTTTGCCGCGATCTTGGCGCCCCGCCGGGAGAGGTCTCACCGGCCGACAAGCGCACGGAGTGGTCAACTAGCTGGGGTGACATTGATGATCAGGGTGAGCCCACCCGCCCCGGCCTCCTCCACGTTATTGTTGGTCGTGTGGTGTGGGATGTGGCAGTGGAGCAGCCATTTGCCAGGCTCGCGGGCCGTCCATACGACGTCATAGCGCTCACCTGGCCCTACATTCACCGTATCCTTGACCAGGCGTGCTGTCTCCGGCACCGGATTGCCATCGGTCGCGACAATCGTAAATGGCCCGCCGTGGATGTGCATGGATCGCCTCTCCCGGTGTATCCCAGGTCATGATCATGCCCGGCGGCATCACAGCCCCGCCCACGTCTTCGGCACTCAAGTTCAGATTGGCAAATAGGGCAGACGCAATAACGGCGGCGGCCAGGGCTAGCGCCGACGTGATGTTGACCGCCAAGAGCTGTGCAAAAGTTGGCCGCTCGGCCGGGCGCAAGCGGTGCACGCCACCATCGTGGCCTATCCCTGCATGAGCGCCGCCATGCTCGTCGGCTGCGTCGTCCATTGTTCTCGTGAGGCCGGTCGCTTGCTCGCGTTGAGCTGTTCCTGCGGCTCGACCGGTGTCGAGTCGCTTCGGAGGGTGCGCATCGGGTTGGCCGCTCGTGTCGCTGTCATGTCTGCCATGTTGGCTGTGCTCGTGCTGCATCGGTTCCTCCTCTCCTCAGTCCGCGGCACTGTGCGCGCCGTGAATGCTAGCTGCTCGTTGCTCCTGTGGTTGACCCAACCGAAGGCGCTCGGCTGCGAGGCTATGGCCGCCCTTGCCCAGCACACGGACGGTGCCCATGCCGTGCTTCAACCCTTTGGCGACCAACCAGACATTCACTGGATAGCAGGTGAGCAGCCCAGCGCCGATGGCGGCCGACATGGCGCCTCAGAACACCAGCTCGGTGGGCGCCATTGCCCGCATGTCGCGCCCCATCATGAGCCGCACCATCACCAGGAACATGCCCGCCATCATGAAATTCATCGAGACCCACTCCGGCATGAGCGAGTGGCGGAGCGCCTTCACATAGGAGCCGCCCATCATCTCGCGCATGAAGAGCGCCTGGAAGATAAAGAGACCAAAGGCAAACCCCGCGAGATACTCGACGATCATGTCGAGCCACATGGGCAGCCCCAGTGCACTGGTGATGGCCGCGGCCACAATCACCCCGGTGGCATCGCCGGCAACACAATGAATGGCCGAACCGAGGCCCTGCTTCCACAGTGGGCGGATGAACTCCTCATGGGTACCTGGGGAAGGCTCCTGGCAGGATAGGACGTAGAGGAAGTAGCCAACTGGCCCTAGGTAGAGAGTTACCAATACCCAGCCCCACTTCATCACCGTCATCTCCGGGTTATTGGTGAAGGCGTCCCAGGCCACATAGGCAACGGCAAGCGCGGTCAGGACAAACCAGACCAGCAAGATGAGATCGATCCAAGGCAACGGACCTATGCCCAGGACGGTGAAATCAGACATGGATTGCTCCTTTCGTCAGTGGGCTGACTATGCGGCTTAGGCAGTTGAAGCGTAGGCGGACAGCGGTAGCGGACAAAAGGCACTGTCATGAAAAGGGAAAACGCTGTGCCATGGCGAGGGATTATCAGGGAGTGTGCCGGAGAGGTCAATAGGCAATTTCGCGCGGCACGAAAAACAGCACGTACAGTTCCCGGGCGTGCTGGTGGTTAGTGTGGAGTTGCGAGATGGCAAGCCCGCTAGATGCTGGTCGCCCTCGGTTGCGCGCCGTTGTAAGGAGTCGCTCGATCACGGCTGCGCCACCCCATGCTACTCGTGACGCCGCTCGTGCTGCTTGCGCCAGCCGTAGGGGGTCAAGCCGCGCGGCTTGACCACATTGAGCGCCGTGATCACGAGCAATACCAGCAGGCCGCCCCCGGCATGGAGGAGGTCGCCCCCAAGCCCGCCGAGGCCGGCGCCGTCTGACGCTCGCGCTATGTCTGCCAGAGAGCTCACGGTGGGCATGTGCAACAGCAAAACGATGGTAGCAAAGAGGGTCAGCACGAGGGTGAGCAGGACCCAATAGTGCTGGAACAAGCCCCAGGCGGTGCCCAGGGAGATGACAAGCCCGGTGAGCAGCGCGGCAAGGGCCAATGGAACAATGGCGAACCAGCCGGTCAACTCCATCGCGATCCAGGCGGCGCGCACCGTCTGCGCGTCCTGGCTGGTCACAGCGGAGACGCCGAGCGCTAGATACGCAATGACCGCGCCGAGCCAGCCGACCGAGGCAACGATATGGGCGGTAAGCACAAACTTGCGGAGGCCGGGTCCCATCGTCATGGCTGGCGCACGCGGTCTTCGACAGGCGGTGTGCCACCCGCGTCACCCGCCGGCAGGTGGCGACGCGGGCCGTGGTCACCCCCGATGCCGGTGAACAACAGGAAGAGGACTAGCAGGACCAGGACGATGGCCATGATCGCAAATATCTTCACCCAGCGTGGGGTGGTGTAGGGGGACAGGTCAGCCATATGCGTCCCCTCCGTGGCTTCCGGTTTTTGTGTTTGCTCGCTTTCGGCCATACCCTTGGCTCCCTTTTAACACGCCCCAAATCTGCTGCGTTTTCTTCCGGACCGCTAAACCAAGTGCATGAAATTCTAGCGACCAAATATACATCGGATGCGATGTCCATACGAGCGCAAACCGGTGCCATCATGGTATCATACGCCGGTCTCTGTTAGGGCACTTCAAGGCAAGTACCCCGGGCGCCGGTCCTGTCTGTGCCGCGCTGTAAGCTCCCGGCTGGGATGCTGTTGCACAGCCCGGCAAAGGGCTGGCGGTATAATGGGGACAGTGGGCCGGCGCGGTGAAGGTTTCACCTACCGCAAACAAGGGTCAGCGCTGTGGCTGCAGCAGAGCTATCGCCGGAGCAACGGTCAAGTCAAGTAGGTGTGACGCTACCCTATCCGCCGAGCTACCTCGCTCGCGTGCTGGATTCGGTAGACAGGCTACCCGGACCCAACTGGCTGGCCTATCTCGTCTTCGCGTTGGGACTGATCCTCGTGCATGCCGCCATCAAGTGGCGCGATGGCGCCTACCCGCCTGGCGCCTTCTATCCGATGCATGTCGCGTTCATGGCGGCCGGCCCCTATTATCTGGCCCTGATTCACTACCTGGATGGCGCGGCCGCCAGGGCGCTCGGCGCCTTTCGACCGGCCCTGGATCTGCCTGAGCCAGAGTTGCCACTGGTTCGATATCGGCTGACGACCCTCCCAGCGCGGCCAGTCTTGTGGGTCACGTGGTTCGCTGTTCTCTACGCTGGGTTCCTCCTCTTCATGGTGTACCGGTGGGTCCCCCTGCGTCCGGCGGCGCTGGCCTTCACGTCGGTGCTTTCGACCGGGTTTGAGGCCACCGTCTTTGTCTTGGTGACCCTGTTATTTGCGCTCTTCGTCTATCACACCATTCACCAGTTGCGGGTGGCTAACTGGCTCTACACAGCCCATACCCGCATCAGCTTGTTTGACCTGACGCCCTTGTACGCCTTTTCGCGGCTGGCCGCCTCTACCAGCATCGGGTGGATTCTGATCGCCTACGCTCGGGGCGGGGCGGCACCGGACCTGACCGAGGTCATGGTGGCGGGCGACCTACTGGCTACGGGGCTAGGACTGGTAATCTTCCTCTGGCCCCTGCTCGGCATTCACCGCCTGCTGGTCGAAAAGAAAAACCACGCCAAAGCCGTCGTGGGCCGGCTGCTTGAGGAGACGTTGGATGAATTGCACCGGCGGGTGGCGGCGGGCCGGTTTGAAGAGGCGGCGCCAGTAGACCAGGCAGTTGCCGGCCTAAAGCAGGAACTGGAGTTGCTGGATAAAATTCCAACCTGGCCTTGGCAGCCGGAGACGTTCCGTGGCGTCGTGACGGCGCTACTGCTGCCCATTCTCCTCGGGCTCATCAACCGCCTGCTCGAGCGCTGGGTGGGCTTCTGAGGTCACGCCGCATAAGCTCCTCCTGTTGGTTCTCTCTGCTGCATCGCCAAGCGCCGCCCAGCAACTCATCCTGTACAGCTTACTCTGCGTCCGGGTACCAGGCATCCCGCCACTCTGCGAGCTGGTCAATCTCGGCCTGCTGGGCGTCAATGATGTCTTGGGCCATCTGCCGGATCTCATCATGTTGTGCACTGGTGAGGGCCGCCTGGGCCATGGCAATTGCGCCTTGGTGGTGCGAGATCATGGCATCAATAAAGCGCAGGTCGAAAGGCTCCTCGCCCTCGGCGATCTCCATCATGCCCATCTCCATCCCCAGCCCCCGCGTGGGGGCCGCATCCGGGTACCAGGTCATGCGCCATTCTTGCAGTTGGGCAATCTCTGCTTGCTGGGCGTCAATAATCGCTTGCGCCATTTGCCGGATCTCGTCGTGCTCGGCTTCTTCCAGCGCTTGCTCGGCCATGGCGATGGCGCCCTCATGGTGAGCGATCATGCCGTCAATGAAGCCGAGATCAAAGTCCTGACCGGCTTGAGCTTGCCCCATCTGCTGGCACAGGGTAACCATGGCCCGCATCTGGCCCATCATCTGCATCATGTGGTCGAGCATGAAGATCGTCTCAGCGCCGCCCATCATGCCCATGCCCATCCTTGTGCCGGTCATCGGCATCATGCCCATCATCGGCATAGCGCCGGTCATTGGCATCGTGCCGGTCACTGCCTCGCCGACCATCATGCCAGAACCCATCATGCTCATGTCTTCCATCATCCCGCCGTGACCGAGCATCATGCCCTGCAAGGTCTGCATGGAGCCCAGCATAGACATCATGGACCCCATCATGCTTAGCATCGGGCCTATCATCAGACAGTCGCTCATGGCGAAGGCGCCAGTCATTGGCAGGGTGCCCGTCATTGCCATACTCCCCATCATGGGCTGACCCATCATCCCCATCATGCCCTGCATTTCACCCATCATCGTCATCATCTCGCCCATCATGCCCATCATAGTCGGCACGGAGACGGTACGGGTGACGGCGCTAGTCCCTTCAGGATGATGTAGTAGATGCTCCTCTGTGCCCGTCACACTGGCGGTATCCGTGACACTGGTGGCGCCTTGGCTCTCTTGACGGGTGACAGAGACGCTAGGCGTCTGTGAGGGGGCAGCCAGGGTCAGACTCCCGGCGAGAGCGATCAAACTTACCAGGGACAGGACAACGGCAAAGGCGATCCCGAACAGCGGTCTGCGCAAATGCTTTGACATGGTAGGCTCCTTTCTGACTGCTTGTGCATTGAGCTTGTAAGCTCGTGTGCTTCTGCATACCGATTACCTGCTGGTGTAGTCGATGCAGGAGTGCGCTGCATGTCTGCACGAACGACACTGATATTAGCACCGCCGCATACTCTTGTCTGTACGCAATTTTGCCTATTCGTCCAGTCTAGGGGGCTGGTACACGTGCTTTTCGTGATTTCTCTCCGCCTCTGAGCGTCACCCGAAGGTTATCCTACGCTCTCAGCGCCTCTACGGCGGTCGGGACTGACGCATAGGCGGTTAGTAGGAGGATCGGGACCTGCGCGCTCCGCCGGCGTAGTTCGCGCAGGACCGTCAGACCATCCATGCGGGGCATCTTGAGATCGAGCAGGATCAGATCGACCGGATGCCGTGCAAACTGGCTCAGTCCCTGTTCTCCGCCCTCTGCCGTGAGGACCGGACCGCATAGCCGCCTGCTCCAGGGCACGCTTGAGCACCCAGCGCATATCCTGTTCGTCGTCAATCACCAAGATGGTTCTCGTCATGGCCCCACGGCTTGTATTGCGCGTTGAGCGCAGGAGGTCTGGTTAGCGGCAGCAGGACGAAGAAGGAGGCGCCCTGACCAGGAACCGATTTAACCCAAATCCGGCCCCCGTGCTCCGTCACGATGCGTTGGGCAACACTGAGGCTCAGGCCGCCCTCGATCCTTGGTAGAGAAGAAGGGAGCAAAGATGCGCGACTGTTGCTCCGGTGGAATGCCCGGACCATCGTCCGCCACGCGCAGCAAGAGCGTATGTTCGCTTTCCGGTGCTAGGCAGGCGGTCAACCGAATCGTCCCGGAGCCATCCAGCGCCTGGATTGCATTTATACAGAGATTGACGAGCGCCTGTTCCACCTGCGCACCATCTCCATACACGTGTGGCAGGGAC